>JAHJOY010000019.1 GCA_018819665.1 bacterium | reverse complement strand
TGACAGAGAATATCATAAACTAATAGCTAATGAATAAAAATCTGAAAACCGTCAACTGAAAACTTGTTTTTAAAACTAACGACTATTCACTATTCACTAACGACTAATTTGATTGAGGTATAAATAATAAATGCCCATAAACAGATATAGAACAAAGCGCTTAAAACAGAGTAAAAAGAGTTTTTTAGGGAGATCATTTTTAATCTCTATCATACTTAATATTATATTATTATTTGCTTTTGGAAATATGATCGCCTTTGATTTCACCAGGCCCTTACCAGAAAAAGAGCTTATTTTGATTAGTCTGGTGGAAATTCCTGCCCCAAAACAGCCGGAATCTAAGAAACCGGAGATTACCGAGGAGAAAGCCATTGCTCAATTGGAAGTTAAACCAAAAGCTACACCGGTTTCACCCGAACCACCCAAGATAAAAGAAGAGGTAACTGAAACAAAAGTAGTAAGCAAAGAAGAATTAACGGAAGGAGCACCAAAAGTAGAAGTTAAAACCCCTGAGATTGAGACTGAGCCTGTGTCAATGGTTCCTCCAACTCAAACCAAAGATTCTTTAGGAGAGG
This sequence comes from bacterium, assembly GCA_018819665.1. Taxonomy (GTDB): domain Bacteria; phylum Atribacterota; class Phoenicimicrobiia; order Phoenicimicrobiales; family Phoenicimicrobiaceae; genus Sediminicultor. Next base: position 4,178 of record JAHJOY010000019.1, on the reverse strand, counting down.
ACATAAGTGTTTCTACTGAATATTTTAAGCAGACTATAACCAGCAGGAAAGAAGTGAAGGGAGAGATATTCGAACCGGGTGAATCACAGCTTAAAGTTAATTTAGGTGAAAAAGAAGAAGAAAATATCGAAGCAACTTATGGTACTGTGGTAAACCCAGGAGAAATTACTACTCTGCCGGAAGTAAAGGAGAAAGAATCTCCTTTTGGCAGCAGACCCCTTTCTATTATGGTAGAAAATTCAGAAGGAGCCAGACCGCAAAGCGGTTTGGACAAAGCTAATATTGTCTATGAAGTCTTAGCAGAAGGGGGAATTACCAGGTTTTTAGCTATTTATTATGACCAGGATGCAGAAGAAGTTGGGCCGATAAGAAGTGCAAGACCTTATTTTGTTAGCAAATCTTTAGAGCATCAGGCGATTTATGTCCATGTGGGCGGTAGTGAAGAAGCATATAATTTTATAAAAGAAGAGAAGATAGATGATATAAATGAGCTTGTGGATTTTCAGCCCTTTTGGAGGTCTACAGACCGAAAACCACCTCACAATTTATACACCTCTACCATAAAGTTGAGAAAAGAAGCTAATAAATTAGGTTATATTGAGATGATAAAAAAGCAGGAATATCAATTTGAAATTAATAGAAATGAAAAATTAACCGGCAGAGAAACTGATTCTATAGTAATCCATTACAACAGCATCTATACGGTTAGTTATAAATACCAACCTGAATCGCTGAAATATATAAGATTTATGAACGGTGAACCTCACATAGATGCCAAGACTAAAGAGCAAATAGCGGTAGATAATATTATAATTCAATTTGCTGAAACCAAAATTATTGACGAAGAGGAAAGGCTGGCGGTAGATTTCGTTGGCAAGGGAACAGGATTATTATTTTTTAAAGGTAACTCAACAGAAATTACCTGGGAAAAGCCAGATCTAAGAGCAAGAACCCTATTTTTAGATAAGGAAGGGAATAGAATAGCTTTAACTCCGGGAAATGTTTGGATTCAAATTGTTCCTTCGGGTCTAACGGTAAAATATTAAGAGGTAACATTTTGTGCCAGGCACTAAATGTTACACAATGTTTACTAAGCACTAGAATTTATGGATTTGCAAATATTATGAATAAATTAGAAGAAACTTTAGAGTGTTTTTTAGATTATCTATCTATGGAAAGAGGTTTAGCTCAAAATACTATAATCTCTTATAGATATGATCTGATAAAGTATATTAGTTTTTTAAAAAAGAAGAGGATTAGTTCTTTTAATCAGACTAATAAAGTTTTGGTCAATAATTATTTTGTTTATTTAAGGGGAAAAGATTTAGAGATTAATTCAATTTCTCGAAATTTAGTAGCAGTGAAGATGTTTTATCGCTTTTTATTAATGGAAGACCTTATCAAGGAAGACATCACCAGTTTGATTGAATTTCCCCGGGTGAGCAAAAAGCTTCCCCATGTTCTGAGTTCGAGAGAGATAAATCTTTTGTTAGATGAGGCTAATTTTAAAGGTAAATTAGGGTTAAGAGACCAGGCCGTATTAGAATTATTTTACGCTACTGGTCTAAGGGTGTCAGAACTAATACATTTAAAAATTAACGATCTAAATATGGAAAATTGTATGTTAAAATGCCTGGGGAAAGGTTCTAAAGAGAGAATTATTCCTTTTGGAAATAAAGCATACCAGTCTTTAAGTTTATATTTAGATAGAGTAAGGCCAAAATTAGTTAGAAATCCGGATGAGGATACTTTATTTTTAAATAGCCGGGGAGAAAAGCTTTCTCGGCAGGGGATATTTTATCTGGTAAAACTATATGCCCAAAAAGCAAGGATAGAAAAGAAGGTCACTCCCCATACTTTAAGGCATACTTTGGCTACCCATTTATTGGAAAATGGAGCAGATCTCAGGTCGGTTCAAGAGATGTTAGGGCACTCAGATATTTCTACTACCCAAATTTATACCCATGTAAGTAGAAAATGGGTCAGTGAGGAATATTATAGGGCATTTCCAAGAGCATAAAACAGTATATAGTATATGGTATATAGTATATAGTGAAGAAAAGGAAGACAGAACAGGAATTAAAATTTAGAAGTAGGGGCGTATTGCTATACGCCCTCAATAATCTATATAAAACCGTAGGACAGGCGTTCCCCGTTTTCACGAGGACAAGCCTCGCCTGTCTATGTAAATGTAGGGGTTCGATTCATCGAACCCGTTTCGGGTCGAATAAATTCGACCCCTACAAAAAATATAAAAATATATACAGAATTTTTATCATAATATGGTTTTGCGTTTTTTGAATTCTAATTTTCTTAACGCGGTACATAATACGATATATGAGTATATAGTTTTGAATTATAGCTTTTAGCTTTGAATTTTTATTTAATACCGAGATTGCCACGCTCTGATAAATCAGAGCTCGCAATGACATAAAATATAATAAATCAAAGACTGAAAACTAATTTTTCTTATCTAAAAAGAGGAAGGTGACAGGGGACGGTCCTCTGTCACCTTATTAGCAAGTTAATGAAGGTTGAAAAGGTGACAAAGGACCGTCCCCTGTCACCATTCATGACTGGAAGACCGGCGGACTGGTAGACTGGAAGACTTATTTAACTGGTCAACTGGTAAACCGGGTAACTGGGCAACTAAAATTAATTAAGGGGTGCAGTAAAAGTGGAAGATTTAAAAGCAAAAGTCACAGAAAGTGTAGAATTTATTAATCAAAAAAGTAAGATCAAACCAAAAATTGCTATTATATTAGGAACCGGATTGGGAAGGCTGGCAGAAGATATTGAGGAAAAAGAAATTATTCCTTATAGCGAGATTCCTAATTTCCCCGTATCTACAGTTCAAAGCCATAGCGGCAACCTGGTTTTGGGAAAGTTGGGTAATAAAGAAGTAGTTGCCATGCAGGGTAGATTTCATTATTATGAAGGTTATAGTCTAAAAGAGGTTACCTTTCCGGTAAGGGTGATGAAAAAATTAGGTGCAGATATAATTATTATTTCCAATGCAGCAGGCGGGATGAACCGTTTCTTTAAGAGAGGGGATTTAATGCTTATTACTGATCATATAAATCTATTTGGAGATAATCCTTTAATTGGCCCCAATGATGAAGAACTAGGGCCACGATTTCCAGATATGTCCGAAGCTTATAGCCGAAAGTTCATTGAATTGACTAAGAAAGTAGCTTTAAAAGAGAGAATTAGATTGCAAGAAGGAATATACGCAGGCTTGACAGGTCCTACCTTGGAGACTCCTGCCGAATATAGATTTTTAGCAAAGATAGGGGCAGATGCGGTAGGCATGTCTACAGTACCGGAGGTTATAGTGGCTAATCATATGGGAATGAAAGTGCTCGGAATTTCTTGTATCACAGATTTAGCTATAGATGGAGTAATAGAGGAGGTTAGCTTGGAAGAAATTTTACAAATTGCTTCTGATGCTGAGCCTGTCATGACCAAATTAGTAAAGAAGGTAATTGAAAAAATTGATTAATGATGGTTTGAGAATAGCTCTTCTTTCTGCCTTGCCCATTACCGAATTAAGGGGGGCTATTCCGATAGCTCTAACAATTTATAAAATGCCGGCTTTTTCGGCTTATATATTTGCGGTATTAGGGAATATAGTTCCGGCAATTTTCTTATTGCTATTTTTAAAACCTTTTTCTGAATATTTACGTCAGTGGTATTATTTTGATATATTTTTTGAGTGGCTTTTTAAAAGAACACGTCGGAATACCGAGGAAAAATTCGAAAAATACGGAGCCTTATTTTTATTATTTTTCGTAGCTATTCCTCTACCCCTCACAGGAGCCTGGACCGGTTCAGCTGCTGCATTTATCTTTGGCATAAGGTTTTGGTATGCCTTCCCGACAATAGTGGGAGGGGTTATGATAGCCGGGGTAATCGTTACTTTAGCCAGTTTGGGAGTGATTAGTTTTATTTAAAATAGTGAATAGTGAATAGTCGTTAGTGAATAGTGAATAGCAAAAAACGAAAAACGAAAAACGCAAAACCATAGCTTAAAATTAAAAATTAAGATAAAAACTGATAAGTAATAAGATAGTATCGAGTATCGAGTATCGAGTATATAGTATATAGTGAAGAAAAGGAAGACAGAACAGGAATTAAAATTTAGAAGTAGTGGCGTATTGCTATACGCCCTCAATAAT
>JAHJOY010000196.1 GCA_018819665.1 bacterium | reverse complement strand
TCTAATAATTTAGAAAAAGTAACAGACTGAGAAAGGTCATTACCGTAAGAATTGACATTTTGGCCTAATAAAAATACTTCTTTATATTTATTTTGAGCTAAATTATTTACTTCTGATAATATTTCGGAAACTCCCCTGCTCTGCTCAGGACCCCTCGCGTATGGGACAACGCAGTAAGAGCAATAATTATTGCAGCCTCTCATTATTTGAATCCAGGCAGATATTTTACTTCCTCTTTTAATAGGAACGTGATCCAAGCTAAATTCGGGAGTATTTTCGCAAGAAATATATTTTTTACTACCGTATTTTATAGTATTAACAATTTCTTCCATATTATTAATTTGAGAAGGACTGAATATAAAATCAACATAAGGAGCTCTTTTGAATATATTTTCTTTTTCTTTTTGAGCCATACACCCACATATACCTAAAATCACATCCGGGTTAGATTCTTTTATTTCTTTTATCTTCCCAATTAAGCTGTATATTTTCTGCTCAACTTTTGCTCTAACACAGCAAGTATTTAATAAAATTAAGTTAGATTTAAATATATTTTCTGTAGTCGAATAACCTAATTTTACTAATTGGCCAGCAATATATTCTGAATCATTGACGTTCATCTGGCAGCCGAAAGTTTTAACGTATAATTTTTGTTTATATATCATTATCTATCGTCCTTGGATATATATGAGTTAGAGTTATAAAAAAATAAATTGCAGATTTTTCCTGTTCTTTCTGCAATTATAAAAAGATAAAAATATTATTTTTCTTAAAATTTCTTTTGTCATTCCTTCCTGGATTCCCGCTTTCGCGGGAATGACAGAAAAAGAGAATAACAGAGACTGCATTACGTTGCATCGTGCCTAATAAATACGGGGCGGATAAATCCGCCCCCTACATCAGTTTCAAAGATTACAATGACATAAAATATAGCAAACTAAAAACTTGCATCTTGCATTTATACTAACGACTAACGACTAGTACACTAACGACTAATTAATTTATTTTGCATATTCAACTGAGCGGGTTTCTCTAATAACCATTACTTTAATTTGACCGGGATAATCTATATTCTTTTCAACTTTTTTTGAAATATCTCTTGATATCTTTTTTGCTGTATACTCATCTATTTCTTCCGGGTTTACGATTATTCTTATTTCTCTACCCGCTTGTATAGCAAATGCTCTTTCCACCCCTTCAAATGAATTAGCAATTTCTTCCAATTTTTCAAGTCTTTTTATATAAGTTTCCAGCATCTCACGTCGAGCGCCGGGACGAGAAGCAGATATGGCATCAGCAGATTGGACTAAAACTGCTTCAATTGTTTTAGGTTCCACATCCGAATGGTGAGCAGCAATAGCATTAACTACTTCAAGACTTTCACCATTTTTTTTGGCAATTTCAGAACCAATTATTGCGTGAGCTCCTTCTATTTCATGGTCAACGGCTTTCCCGATATCATGAAGGAGTCCCGCTCTTTTTGCCAATTGCGAATTTACGCCAATTTCTGAAGCCATAATTTCAGAAAGATATGCAACTTCTATTGAATGCTGCAGAACATTCTGTCCATAGCTTGTGCGATACTTTAATTTCCCCAATAAATTAATTAGTTTGGGATTTATATTTTTTATATTCGTATCAAATACTACCTGTTCTCCTTCTTCTTGAATCTTGCTATTAACTATTATTTTAGTTTTTTCTATTATTTCTTCAATTCTTGCTGGTTGTATGCGGCCATCAGTAATCAGCTTTTCTAAAGACAGTCGGGCGATTTCTCTTCGAATAGGATCAAACCCCGAAATAATTACTGCTTCCGGGGTATCATCTACAATTAAATCAACTCCGGTTAACATTTCAAATGTTCTGATATTCCTACCTTCTCTTCCGATGATTCTTCCTTTCATGTCTTCATTAGGTAAAGGTACAAAAGATGTCGTTGTTTCCACCGTGTGGTCAGCAGAATATCTTTGAATTGCTAATGATATTATTTGTCTGGATTTTTTGTCTGCTTCAACTTTTGCTTGATCTTCAATCTCTTTAATCATCTTACCGGTTTCATGAGTAAGCTCTTTTTCTAAATTGCTTAAAAGTTCTTTCTTTGCTTCCTCTGCACTCATATTTGAAATCTTTATCAATTCGTTTCTCTGTTCTTGGTATAAATCATTGGTTTTTTGGATATTATTTTCGAGTTCTTTTTCTTTATAATTTAATAATTTTTCTCTTTTTTCAAGTGATTCTATTTTTTGAACTAAGCTATTGCTTCTGTTAATTAAGCTGCTCTCAAGCCTTTGCATTTCAATTCGTTTTTGTCTGATTTCTATCTCAACATCCTTCTTAATATTATAAGCCTCTTCTTTTGCTTGTAACTCTGTTTCTTTTTTTAAGGAATTCGCTTCTCTTTCGGCATTTTCTATAATATTCTTAGCGCTTATTTCTGCTGATGATATTTTTGCCTTGGCAATATACTTAGCGAGGAAATAACCTATTATTAAACCAATAAAAATGCTTAGAGTAATAATATAGTAAATTTTAATATTACTTCACCTCCTAATATTCAATTTACAAGGTACATAAGATATACTT
>JAHJOY010000195.1 GCA_018819665.1 bacterium | reverse complement strand
TTTTCAGTTTTTAGATTTCAGTTTACTGTAAAGGCATTTTAAACTTGTAACTCGCAACCTGTATTTTAACTAGCTAACCAGGTAACCGACTAACCAACTAACCAAAGATGGAAGAGGAAATAATGATGCTTACCAAGAGAATTATACCCTGCCTGGATATAAAGGAAGGCCGGGTAGTAAAGGGAATTAAGTTTGTTAATTTAGTAGATGCGGGGGATCCAATTGAACTGGCTTCATTTTATGAGAAAGAAGAGGCAGATGAACTGGTTTTTTTGGACATTACTGCTTCCTGGGAAAAGAGAAATATTATAATTGAATTAGTAGAAAAGACAGCGGAAAAAGTTTTTATCCCCTTTACTGTAGGGGGAGGGATTAGGAACCTGGAAGATATATACTATTTATTACGTGCAGGAGCAGATAAAGTTTCCATTAATACGGCGGCTGTTTTAAACCCCTTCCTAATTCAGGAGGCTTCTTTAAAATTTGGCAGTTCTACTATCGTAGTGGCTATTGATGCTGTGAAGATAGATTCTGATTGGGAAGTTGTGATTAATGGGGGAAGAACCAGGACCGGTTTAAGGATATTAGATTGGGCTAAAAGAGTGGAAAGGTTAGGAGCAGGGGAGATACTGCTTACCAGTATGGATAAAGATGGAACCAAAGAGGGATATGATATTAAATTAACCAAAATAGTTTCAGAAAATGTTAATATCCCCATTATTGCTTCTGGTGGTGCAGGGAAACCAGAACATTTATATGAAGTGTTAGTTGATGAGGGGAAGGCGGATGCCGCTTTAGCTGCTTCCATATTTCATAAAAAAGAATATTCTATACCGAAAGTCAAAGAGTTTTTAGGAAAAAGGGGAGTAGAAATAAGACTGGCGAAGGAGAAAGTAAAGGGTGAGAAGAATAATGGATAAAAGTGAAATTTTAAGTCAAATAAAATTTAATAAAGAAGGGTTAATCCCGGTAATTATTCAGGATGAGGGGACCAATCAGGTTTTGATGTTGGCTTATATGAATAGGGAATCTTTGGGAAAGACTTTAGAAGAAGGGAGAACCTGTTTTTACAGCAGAAGCAGAAGAGAATTATGGTTTAAAGGGAGTACTTCCGGAAATACTCAGTTGGTAAAAAAAATTGTTTTGGATTGTGATAATGATACCATACTGATTTTGGTAGAACAAAAAGGGGTTGCCTGTCATACTGGGAACTATTCCTGCTTTTTTAAAGAGATTAAAGGTGATAAAATAGAAGAAATTAAACTTGAATCTCCTATCTATTTACAAAAAGAACAGGTAGGGAAGATAAAATCTTCTCAAGGGGAGAGTAGAGGTGAGCAATTGGAAATAGATAGTGAAATTATTGATGAGATATATAAAGTAATTAAAGATAGAAAATTAAATTATAAAAATGATTCTTATGTTTGTAAATTGCTGGCTAATTCTGAGGATATGTTGCCTAAAAAGATAGGAGAAGAGGCAGCAGAAGTTATTATTGCCCTTAAAGACAAAGATAAGGATGCAATAATACATGAAGTTGCTGATTTATGGTTTCATACTTTAGTGGCTTTAGGTAGTTGCAATATTTCCCCTCAGGATGTATTTAAAGAATTAAAAAAAAGAAGAAAATGAGGTGGTAAAAATGGAAGATTATCCTCGTTGGAGAGACGGATTAACTGACCAATTATTTAAGGCAATATTGCTCTTAAAAAACGAAAAGGAATGTTACAGTTTTTTTGAAGATTTAGCTACCATCAATGAAATTAAGGAATTTAGCCAAAGGCTGGAAGTGGCCCGAATGTTAAGTGAGGGCTCTACCTATGAAGAGATTGCCCATAAAACTGGAGCAAGTTCCGCTACTATTAGCCGGGTAAAAAGGTGTTTAAACTATGGAGCTGATGGTTATAAATTAATTCTGGGAAGATTATTTGGGAAAAAGAAATAGATGATGACCCAAAATAAATAAAAAGGATTTTAAAACTATACTTTATTGTGCAAAATATCCCTGATGCCTCATATAAAAAAGTACTTGAAAGCTGATACGATACCTCAAGTAGAAATGTACTCGAACCTACT
>JAHJOY010000194.1 GCA_018819665.1 bacterium | reverse complement strand
GTGGGCGAATTATTTGATGGGCGTGATGGATGAAATACAAAAGGCAGGATATCCTTTACAAGGCGTAAATATTATTTTCAGCAGCAATATTCTTCAAAGAGCGGGTTTGAGTTCTTCTGCCGCCTTAGAGGTGGTTACTGCATTAACTATGGCAAAATTAAATTTATTAGAAATTGAACCGGTAGAAATGGCTCACCTCTGTCGGAGAGCGGAGAATAATTTTGTAGGTGTTGCTTGTGGCATTATGGACCAATATGTCTCCTGCTTGGGCCAAAAAAATTATGCCCTTTTTATTGACTGCAGATCAAATGATTATGAATTAATCCCTTTTAGAAACCATAATTATCAGATAGTAATTTGTAATTCCAAGATTCAAAGAGGGTTGGTTGATTCTGAATATAATAAAAGAAGAGAAGAATGTAAGAGGGCTACTGAATTTTTTACTCATAGGTTAGGGTCTAAAATTCGTGCTTTGCGAGATGTTACCATAGAGGAGTTTAAACAATATCAGGAATGTTTACCAGAACCCATAGCCCGGAGATCCAAACACGTAATTTCAGAAAATTATAGAGTTCAAACTGGGGTACAAGCTTTAAGAGAGGAAAATTTTTCTGCTTTTGGTAAACTGATGATAAAATCACACCAAAGTCTTAAGGATGATTACGAAGTAAGTTGTCCTGAATTAGACCTTTTAGTCGATTTGGCTTTAAAACAGGAGGGAGTTTTAGGTGCCCGTATGACTGGAGCCGGATTCGGTGGTTGTACTGTAAACTTACTAGAAAAAAATTACATTGATGCCTTTAAGAAGAGCATTAAGAATGAATATAAAAAAATTACCGGTATCAACCCGGACATATATGTAACCCAACCTTCTGAGGGAGCCAAAGTTTTGGAGTTAAGGTGATATAGGATAAAAGAATTGATATTATAAAGGCAAGAAGATAGCTTGTCCAGCCATTTTACAACTTTAAAAAATTTTTCTTTATTGTATAATTTAAAAATGTGTTATTATATTTAACATAAAATAAGAGGCAAGAAAATAATTGGAGGCGTTGTGGTTGGCAAAATATATCATGGCTCTGGATCAGGGGACTACCGGTTCTCGAGCGATAATCTTTAATCATAATGGAACTATAGTAAGTACTGCCAGTAAGGAATTTAGACAGATTTATCCTAAGCCAGGCTGGGTAGAACATGACCCCAGGGAAATTTGGTCCTCTCAGATAGAAGTGGCAAAAGCTGCTTTAAATAAGGCTGGCTTAGAATCCAAAGATATAGCCGCTATCGGCATAACTAACCAGAGGGAGACTACTATTGTCTGGGATAAAAAAACCGGTAAGCCGGTTTATAATGCTATCGTATGGCAATGTCGAAGGACTGCTTCTATATGCGACCAACTGAAGAAAAAAGGGCTGGCAGAGATTATTAAAGAAAAGACCGGGCTGGTGGTTGATGCCTATTTTTCCGGCACCAAGATTAAATGGATTTTAGATAATGTAAGTGGGGTCAGGGAGAAAGCCGAAAAAGGAGAAGTTTTATTTGGTACAGTAGACAGTTGGCTTATCTGGAATTTGACTAAAGGTAAAGCTTACGTAACTGATTATTCTAACGCTTCTCGCACAATGTTATTTAATATTCATAATCTTTATTGGGATGAGGAGATATTAACAGAACTGAATATTCCCCGAAAGATGCTCCCTAAAGTTTTGCCCTCAAGTTATATTTATGGTACTACGGATAAGGAAATATTTGGAGCAGAGGTTCCCATTTCCGGTGATGCCGGAGACCAGCAGGCCGCCCTTTTTGGCCAGGCCTGTTATGAGCCGGGTATGGCTAAAAATACCTATGGAACCGGATGTTTTATCTTAATGAATACCGGAGAGAAAATTGTTCCCTCAAAGAATGGTCTTTTGACCACTATTGCCTGGGGGGTTAATGGTAAAGTAGAATATGCCTTAGAAGGGAGTATCTTTATCGGCGGAGCAGTAGTCCAATGGTTAAGAGATGAAATTGGGCTTATAAAAAATTCTAAAGAAATTGAAAAATATGCCTTAAAAGTTAAAGATACTAATGGAGTTTATTTAGTCCCTGCCTTTGTGGGTCTTGGCGCTCCTTACTGGGATATGTATGCTCGGGGTGTTATTGTGGGGCTAACCCGGGGAGCAAAGAAAGAGCATATCTTAAGAGCAGCAGAAGAGTCCATAGCTTACCAGAGCCGTGATGTCCTGGAAGTTATTCAAAAAGATTCAGGGATTAATTTGAAAAAATTAAAAGTTGATGGCGGGGCAGTAAGAGATAATTTCTTAATGCAATTCCAATCTGATATCTTAGGAGTTCCGGTGGTGAGACCTCAAGTTGCAGAGACTACTGCTTTAGGGGCAGCCTATCTTTCTGGTTTAGCGGTTGGTTATTGGAAAGACAAAGAAGAGATTGCTCAGAAATGGAAAGTAGATAAAGAATTTTCCCCCAATATGGATGAAAAAACAAAAGAAAAATTATATAAGGGCTGGAAGAAAGCAGTCAGCCGGTCTCTAAAATGGGAAGAAAAAGAAGATTAAAAAATATAAAGAGCAAGCGGGATCTTCACAACTTCACAAAATACTCGAAATGGCAGATAACCCTTTATTTACAAGTCTTTCAGACCCCCTTCAGAAATACCCTAAAAACGCACGTAGAGTGCCTTTAAATGCGCCTCATTTTTCGAAAAATTGGCAATTACGACCCCCGTTTTTGGGCTATTTTTGACTCCCCTAAATTACCAAACCCTTATAAATAGCCACTTTCAGATTTTCAGATGAGGGAATTTTAATCAAAAAAACACCATTTTTGAGGGGTAAAAGTACCTATTTTTTAAAATTGTGCGTCTGAGAGCGTTTAGGCGATTATTCCTTGAAACCCTTATTATATAAGGCTTTCAGGAAGGCATTTTTCCACATAGTTTACACATTTTCCCCATTTGTAAGTAAACATTGTTAGTTTTAATCCATCTATCATTGCGAGGAGTAAAACGACGAAGCAATCTCTAGGGTAGGGGTCGGATTCATCCGACCCGTTCTGTCATTCCCGCTTCCTCATATGTCATTCCCGCGAAAGCGGGAATCTATCTCTCCCCTTCCATTCAAAAACCAGAAACCTTTTCTTTTAAAAAGAAGGATTTCACAAACCTTTTGTCGTATTAATATTAGGATGTAGAAAAATTGGAAAAGACTAATTTACTTGACCGTTGGTGGCAATTTAATAAGGTAAGTATATAATACTCAAATTATATTCACGATAGGATTTACATTTCTATAGCTTCTTAGATAAAATGACAAAGGAGGAAAGATGGCAAGTATAACTATTAAAGAATTTATTATTGATTACGCGAGAAATAAATATTATTTTCATATTAACGATTTAAAAAATGTTTCACTGAAAAGAGAATTAAATTCGAAGAAGATACTTTGAAAAAAAATCTTTACCTGCTTAAGAAAAATGAAGCTATGTATTCTGCAGGCAGAGGATGGTATTCTAATATTCAAAAAGAATTTGAGCTGAATATAGAACCTACCGAAAAAATTATAAAATTATTGATAGAAAAATTTCCCCTTCTTGAATTTTCTTGCTGGAGCACCGAACAACTAAAAGGCTTCTTCCATCATTTACCCAGCCAATTTGTAACTTTCATCTATGCTGATAAAGATTTTCTATCTGCTCTAAGAGATTTCTTAACCGAAAATTATTATAATATCTATCTTAATCCTTCTAAAATTGAAGCAGAAAAATTTATAGAATTAAAAACAAAGCCTATTATTTTAAGACCCTTTGTTTCTTCCCGCATTTCTAAAGAAAAAAATCTAACAAAGATAGAAAAAATACTTGTTGATTTATTTATGGAAATGAAAAAAATTACTCTTATAGGTAAAGAAGAATATATAAAAATTGTTTCTAATATAATTCTTAATTATCGGATTAATATGGCAGAAATGCTTGATTATGCTCATAATAGAAAAATAAAAGACGAAATAAAAAACTTATTTATAGAAATTAATAAAATCCACTAACACGACATTTTAATATAATGTCGCATTAGTGGATTTATGGATAACAAATGATAAAAAAGAAATGTTTTGAAAATAATTGGATAATAAGTAAATATAGAGAAATACAAGCAGATCCAATATTAATAGAAAAAGCAATATATGCATTTGAATTGTGGAGGAATTATTGAAGTAGCCAAAGCTTTAAAAAATAATAAATTTGATCGAAAAAAACTCAAAAATTATGCTCAGCGCATCGGAAATTCTGGAGTATTAAGAAGATTAAGCTATCTATGCGAGCTATTAAATATAAAAATAATCCTACCAAAAATAAATACTCGAAATTATCTTTACTAGACCCTACTATGCCGGAAAAAGTGACCAAAAATGCTAGGTAGAGATTAATCATAAATCTTGATGAAAAAATATTGGAAGAACTTGAATGATTCGTTCTATAAAATATTTATTAAAGAAGGAGAAATAATTGTATTATCTTTATTTAGATGAAAGTGGTGATTTAGGATTTGACCTGGTAAATAAAAACTCTTCTAAATTCTTTACAGTTTGTATTTTGCTAATAAAGAGC
>JAHJOY010000193.1 GCA_018819665.1 bacterium | reverse complement strand
CGCAGCTGTGTAGAAGTATCCCGTCTTCCCAAGGATGCAGAGATAGAGATTGAAGCGATAGCTTTTTGTATTTAGTTTTTCAGGAAAGTAACAATTGTCGTTATCCATCTTTACGAGAGAGGAAAGAAGATTCCCTCTCTTCTTTTTATTCTTCACCTGACATCTAATTTTCATTTTATAATACAAATTAGAAAATAAAATAATTTAATCGTTTGCTACATTTTTATTTCTGCAAAAAGAGGATTTTTAAAAATTATGTGGTATAAATATATAGAACACCTTTAAAAGAAAAAAGAAAAGAGATGGATTAATGAGGAGAAAAAGGAAAGATAGTGGTTATTTAAATAAATTGGTAAATAAATTCAGTCGGTTAAAAGCAAAATCGGATAGTCCTAATAATAGAAATAGTAAAACAGATTTAAGGGCAAAACCTATTTTTAGTGATACATCCAGGTTTAGAAAGAACGAACAAGTGCTTCAACGAAGTAGGCAGGAGTTTATCGGTCTATTTAAAAATTCCCCGGAAGCGTTAGCTTATACCGATATGGACGGTATTGTTCTGGAGGTAAATAAACGATTTGAAGAGCTTTTTGGTTATGAACTTGAGGAGATGAGAGGTAAACATATTGAAAAGGTATTGACTAATTGGCGTACACAAATTTTGGGTAGTGACCGTGCTTTTACCGATTTGGAATTGATAGCAAAGAAGAAGAATAATAAGTTAATTCATGTTTCTGTTTCTGTTACCTTAAACCAGGTGAACGAGCAAGCTACCGGAAAAATATTTTTACTAAATGATATTACTAATCGTAAAGCAAACGAAGCAGTAAATAACGTATTATACAATATTTCCCGCGCAGCTAACTCCGATATTTTCTTAAAACAACTCTATCCTGTTATTCGCGAAGAGCTCAGCACTATTATCGATACGACTAATTTTTACATTGCCTTATTCGATGAAGAGAAAAATAAACTTTATTTTTCTTATTATGCTGATGAAACAGGAGAAAGAGATAAGGATTTTTTAGTCTCAAAATACAGTAACTCTGACAGTATTTTTCATTATATCTTTAGAACAGGGGAATCATTACTGCTGAATTATAATAAATATAAAAGGATGATTGACCGGGGAGATTTTAATTCCTGTGATGTTATAACTAATAAACAGGTGTGGTTAGGTGTCCCCTTAAAGGTAGAAAGTAAGATTATCGGCTCTATGATTTTGCAAAGTTACATTGATCCGAACCTTTATTCTAAAAAAGATATAAAACTTATGGAATTTGTTTCTCAACAGATAGCTACTGCTATTGAGAGAAAACAAGCAGAGGGAAAATTAAAATTTCTTAGCCTGTATGATTATCTAACCAAATTACCCAATCGGGTGTTATTTTATGATCGAATGAAACAGGAAATAGCTTATGCCAAAAGAGAACGGAAAAAATTTTCTCTGATGTTTTTGGATTTGGATAATTTTAAAGAAGTTAATGATAAATTTGGCCATGATATTGGAGACCAGCTGCTTCAAGGAGTAGCAAAAAGATTCAGTAAGCTCCTGCGAAAAACCGATACCATTTGTCGTTTAGGAGGAGACGAATTCATTATTTTATTACCCCGACTTGCCCAGCCCAGAGAGAATACTGTAGATGTTGCCCGAAAAATATTTAGTTCTCTTAGTGAGCCCTTCTTAATCAGGGGCAATCAGATACATATAACTACGAGTATTGGAATAGCTTTATACCCTGATGATGGGGAAGAAGGAGAGATTTTAATAAAAAGTGCAGATAAAGCTATGTACTTGGCAAAAAAAGAAGGGCCTAATAATTATCACTGGGCAAGGCCTCAATAAACCTACCAGGGGACGGTCCTCTGGCAGGTTATTTATTTGGCGAAAATAACAAATTTGCCAGTTAGTTAGTGTCGAAAATCCACTGTTTTAGGGAATATTACAAGTAGTAAGGAGGTAGAAATGCAGCGGAAAAAGCGAGTTTTAGTGATTTTTACCGGAGGGACTATAGTCAGTGGTTTTCAGAGTAAGGGCAAAAAGGCTACAGGTCCGAATAATAAAATTTTTAAATCACTGTATAATTATGTAGAAAAATTTTTTCAGGATAAAAATATAGAATTAATCTGTCAGGAACCTTTGGGAATGCCGGGAGAAGATAGTTCTAATCTTGGTCCGGAACACTGGACAAAAATAACCTCTATTATAGCAGAAGAGCTTCAAAAAGGGCTTGACGGAGTGCTGATTCTTTACGGAACAGATACTATGGCTTATCTATCATCATGGCTTAGCATTTGTTTCCCCCAAGTTCCCATTCCTATAGTTATCACCGGAAGTCAACTTACCTTAGACTATATGCCGGAAGATGTTACCGTAAATTTACGCGGGGCTGCTCAAGTGGTGTGTTCAGACTTTCCCGGAGTATGGATTTATTGTAATTGGAAATTGATTCCCGGCGCTCGGGCACATAAAGCCCACGCCTTACATCCGGATATATTTATTACCACTAACGGCGTACCAGCTTATTTTAATCCTGACTGGGCTCTCAAAAGCAAGAGGAGAAGTTTTCCATCAAAGATAGAGTATGTTCCTTCCGATGGAATAAATAAGATTTTGGGCTATAGTTCGCAGAAGGTACGAGATATCTGTGAAAAAGTAGGCTGGTTTATGTGCACCCCGGGTATAGAGCAAAAGCTCAGCGAAGATAAAAAGATAATTTGTGTCTATGGTTTTGGAGCGGGGAATGCACCCATTAATGTTTTAAATTATTTTCGGTCTTTTTATCTTGAAAGGGGAAAACCCTGTATAATTGCCTGCAGCCAGGCCGAAGGGGATATTAAAAAACCTAAATATTATAAAAAGGTAGGTATTGCCTGGCTGGCACAGGATGGATTTAAGGTCTGGAGTCAGATGGATTATCCTATAGAATTTATTCACGCACTGGCCTGTTTTTCTTCATTGGTATCTTTTGATGATCCTGGGCTCACCCTATCTAAATATTTAGAAGGACCATTTTAATTTAAATAAAAAATTGAAGGATTGGTTCTATAAGTCTATACATTTGAAAAATTCAATAAGTTGTTTTATTAAACAAAAGGAATCATTATGGATAGAATCTTTAAGGTAGATATAAAAATTGTCTTTATGATTTTTGTTATCCTTGATATTTTTTGTGTTGGCTTGGGAATGGGAGTACCATTCTTTTGTATATTATTTGGATTCCCAATTGGTTGGTATAGCGTAAAAAGAATAATTATTAACTCGAACCAAGGGAAGGTAAATTTTATTCTTAAAAAAACACTACACTATGCACTTGTCACTTCCATTTTTACCTTCCTTGTAATGACAATATTGTGGGGAAGGACTGTTCCCATGTTCTTTGACCCTAACACGGATTTTGTGAATTTTGGGATCCCCTTCATTCTTTATGATCCGAAAATAAGTTTTATAGGCTGGTTGTTCCTTATGATATTTATCTCGCCATTCTTACAGTTGTTGACCACAATTTTTGCTTCTTATTTAACTTTACTAAAATGGTCAAAAAATAATAAAACTGTTGAGTAAAATTTAATATAAAACCCGCCAAAGGACCGTCCCCTGGCGGGTTTGGCGCAACTCACCACAGGCTTAAGCTCATCTTTTTTAATTCACTTCTTAAAAATAAAGTGGTGAGAATTACCGACATAATATCAGCAGCAGGATAGGCAATCCAGATACCCATAAGTCCAAGGCCAAAAACCCGTGGCAATATTATAACTAAAGGGATAAATAACAGAACCTGTCTGAGTAAAGATAATATTAACGAAGGAACTGCTTTCCCCAGAGACTGAAATAGGGTTGCACCCACTATCTGTATGCCGATTACCGGAATCACAGAGAGAACTATCCTTATTATAGTGGAACCCTTTCCTATTACTTCTGCGTCCCGGGTGAATACGCTTATAATTGCAAAGGGGAACAGTTCTGCTATCAGCCAGCCAAAAGTGGCAATAACGGTGGTAGCAAGAAGTGATAGTTTAATCGCCTCTTTTACTCTATCAAGTTTTTTTGCCCCATAATTAAACCCTACAATGGGCTGCATCCCTTGTACCACTCCAAATAAGGGCATAAACAGGAACATAGTTACCCGATGGAGGATCCCGACTATTATCAGGGCTATATCTCCACCAAAAACTCTCAGAGAGTTATTTACAATAATAGCAACAATACTTCCGGTAACCATTCTGGCGAAAGAGGCAAATCCTACCGTAAATATTTCGGTTATGATATGCATCCTGGGTTTTAGGTGGTGTAGTTTTATTTTTAATGAACTTTTACCACTGTATAAATATATTAATATGTAAAGAAAAGAAATAAATTGAGAAATAATAGTTGCCAGGGCAGCGCCTTTAATCCCTAACTTAAAAATAAATATAAAAATGGGGTCTAAGATCATATTCAATATTGCGCCAATGAGCATTGTAGTCATAGCTACTTTAGCGTTACCTTCTGCTCTAATTAGATTATTAGAAGACATAGCAAAGGAAAAGAAAATACTACCCCAGAGTATTATAGTTATATAATCTTTAGCATAAGGTAAGATGGTTTCCGTTGAACCAAAGAGTCTTAACATAGGTTCAGTAAAAATAAGACCGATGGCGGCTATTGTTGAACTCAAAACAATTACACACAGAAAAGAATTTCCGGCAATATAATCTGCTTTTTCTATATCTTTTGCTCCCAGACTTCTGGATATGGCGGAAGCTGCTCCAATTCCTATCATTTGGGCAAAAGCCATAATTACCATTTGAATGGGAAAAGCAATGGTTAATCCGCCGATGGCGATAGCACCCACACCTCTTCCTACAAAAATAGTATCAACGAGATTATACAATGCGTTTACCATCATACCGATAGTTGCCGGTAAAGATAAATTTACCAAAAGTTTGTTTATTTTTTCTTCCCCTAATCGGGCAGTCAGTTGTTTCATAAATTATTTCCTATTCCAATTTACAATTTTTTCCTTAGAAACCATCACCTTAGGTGGCGGTAGCTTAATATTTTTTATTGCGTATGGTGTTCGTCATTAGCGAGTACACGATTAAGAATTTCCAGTCCTTTGATTATATCTTTTATTTCCTGCTCAGAAAGTTTTTTGAGCAGCTGGGTAAAATATTCTTCTTTTTTTCGGCGAAAGTCATTGCAAAATTCTTTGCTCTTTCCGGTTAAAGATATATTTACCACTCTTCGGTCATCTTTAGTGCGCTCACGTTTTATAATATCTTTTTGTTCGAGCCTATCCAGGATTCCCGATACAGTACTATCAGATAATCCCATTTTTAAACTTAATTCACTTACCTTCTGTTCCCCATGTTTTTCCAGCATCGATATTACTGAAAGTTGGGGAAGGGTGAATCCCGAATCCTGTATAGAATGATGAAATTTGTGTCTCATAGATTTGTTAAAATTTCTGGTAAGATTAATTATTTTTGAAATGCTCTCAAATTTAGATTTAGACATGAATATATTTCCTCCCCTTTGATAAATTGAGATTTATTTTATATAATGT
>JAHJOY010000192.1 GCA_018819665.1 bacterium | reverse complement strand
CAACAACCCAAATATTATAATAATATAAAAACTTTTTTCATTGATTTTCCTCTTTCGTTATTTATTTTAATGTCCGTGAGTATGTGAGTATGGTGAGTATGGGGTCAGGTCTTCACATTTGACATAACTTATTCCTACATAAGATAGCAAAAATGTTATGTCAAATGTGAAGACCTGACCCCTATTTTTAGACCTGACCCCTATTTTTTAGTGACTACAAAAACAATACTGTTCATACCCTTTAAGATAGGCAACCCCGGCAATAGTAACTCCGTAAAATATAATTGGCTTTTCTATTAAAAGCGGAGTTAGAGTATCATTAACCACAGTAGTCCCGGTAGCTAAAATCACATCTGCCCAGGATAATATTTCTTTGGTATGAGCAGCATCCTCTATTAATACCCCGCACTTTTTTTGCCCCACGTTATCTGGATCTAAATCTACTACTCTAATTTCAAATTGAGCTGCTAAGGCCTCCACTATAGCTGGTTGCATCCCGATAAAAGCGATACGAGGATTGCCAAATCGCTCTTTGATATAATCTACCAGGTGAGCAGCACACTCTCCCGGTTCTTTATCTTTGCAGTGAACTGTTTTGGAAATATAATTTAGGTATCGCAACACAGCATTTAAAGTAGCAATAAAAACTGCCCTCTTAAAATTATTATCCAGAGGCATGGCTAAAACTTCCTGTAAACCGCCACTATAATTTCCCGGCATATCAGTAAAGGCCTGCCCTAAACTTCCTTTAAAATCTGCTTGAATCATTACTTCCTTCCCTTTTAATAAAGGAAAATCATCCCGTTCTGGTTTTCCGATTACCTCCTGAGGGGTCAAAGATCGAGCACTCACTACTTCTACTTTTTGGGACAATAAGTCCTTCTCTTTTATTAGATTTAAAAAATTTTCCTTTATATCATTATAAAAATCCATCTTCTTCTCTCTCCTTTTTATTTCACCGACAGAAAAAACATTGGGGATAACGGCAAACTTCGCAATTCAAGCAAAATCCTCCTTCTCCCATCTTTATAAAATCCTCTTTATTTAAAACTTCTCCTATAAAAATTCGGGGTAACACTACATCTAAAATGGTAGTCCTGTAATACATAGCACAACCGGGAACTCCTAACAAAACAGTGTTCCCCAGATAAGCCATCATAAACATATTCCCCGGTTGTACCGGGGCACCATAAGTTACTACTTTAGCCCCACTCCTTCTTATTGCCCCGGGAGTAAGGTCATCAGGGTCTACGGACATTCCTCCAGTCAGTATTATTAAATCAGACCCTTGCTGCTTATAATGTAAAATTTCCTTTTTAATCTCCTCTATATCATCGGGGCAAAAAGTTTGGCCAAGATATTGGGCTTGAAAAAATTCTAATTTTTTTCTCATTACCGGCCCAAATTTATCCTGAATCCTTTTTTTATATATTTCATTACCAGTAGTTATCAGGGCAGCTTTTAATTTTTTATATTTTTTAATTTCAAAGACCTTTTCTTTTTTCTGACATAAATCTTCCATCTGAATTAAATTTTCCTCTTTGGTAGTCAGGGGAATAATTCTTACCCCCGCTAACCTTTGCCCTTTTTCTACAATAAAATTCTGAGGGAGAGAAGCTATGGAAATATCTTTAATAGAGTTTATCTGGTATAAAAGGTTTGAGTTAATCTTTAACAATCCTCTCTCTGCTGATTTTAAAGTAGATTTCCCTTCTTTGGGTTCATCATACCCTATATTTCCTCCCGCTACTGCCCGGGCTATGCGGAGAGCCGCTTCGTCTTCGTGAACCTCTCCGGCTTTCGGTTCCCATATATATATCTGTTCTTTCCCTAACTCCAATAATTTTTCTACATCTTCTTTCTGGATAATATGACCTTTCTTAAAGGCCCTTCCTTTAAATTCCCCAGGGATAATTTGGGTAATATCATGACACAATATCATCCCCACCGCTTTTTCAACTGGTACCTTTTTCATAATATTTTAAGTAACACCCCCACATAACTATTATACTTTTATTTGTATAACGCAAAGTAAATAAGAAGATTAATCTTTTTCTTTAAATATTTTCTTATAAAGTGAATTCAAACTTTGGTCAGCTTCCTCCCGAAATAGTTTAAACTGTGTCATCAATTCCCTTGCTTCCTCGGTAATCTCTGACCCTCCTCCTCTTTCTCCCCCGACTTTTCTTTTTAAAAGATTAAATCCTAATCTTTTTTCTAAATCTTTTATTAGATTCCAGGCTTGGGAATAAGACATATTTATTTCCTCTGCCGCCTGTCTTAACGAACCGGTCTTCTCTACCCGATGAAGAATATCCAAGGGGCCATCGCCAAAGGCTTTTTCTCCATTCTTTTCCAGCCAAATTTTATATCTCAATTTCAATATCATCACTTCCTATAGACATGCTCTCTGAAAAAATTATATTCCGTAAATATTTTCATATTCAACTTTTCCGTCTTGTAGAATTTTTTCTATTTTTGGTTTATCTTCATTATTAAAACGTAAACAGATGCCACAATCAGAACTTAGATTGCGAGGGACAGGAATAAGCTTTACTATAAGTTCATCCTTTTTGGCTAAACTTTCCGCCCTTATCGCGGCACTGGTAGAATAAAATATTACCACACTATAATTGCCCTTCATTAATAAAAACTCCTTATAACTTATACACGCCGAGAAATGTTTCTTACAGCTAAAATTGTCTGATCTACTTCTTCAAAAGTATTAAACCAACTCATGCTGAAACGGATAGTCCCTATAGGAAAAGTACCGATGGTTTTATGGGCAGCCGGGGCACAATGCAAGCCAACTCGAGACATAATATTATATTCCTCATCAAGCCTTAATCCTACCTCTGAAGGTAATTGGTCCTTAATATTAAAAGAAATTACCGCCACTCTATTTTTAACCTGGTCTTCTCCATAAACTATAACTCCGGGAATTTCTTTTAAACCCTCAATTAATTTTTGCGTCAGCTCAAGTTCATGTTGACGAATTTTATCAACCCCTTCTTTAAGGATAAAACGCACGCCCTCATTTAATCCGCTTAGACCTACCGTATTGGGAGTTCCGCTTTCGTAGATATCAGGCAGAAAATCTGGCTGTTCTTCTGACTCAGACTGACTACCGGTACCGCCAACTTTTAAAGGATTTAACTTTTTAATATCCACCCTTTCTCCAATTACCAATCCTCCTGTCCCTGGCGGTCCAAAGAGAGCTTTGTGCCCGGTAAAAGCTAAAAGGTCAATGTTATCCTTTTTAATATCTAAAGGGTAACAACCAGCTGTTTGAGCTGTATCTACCAAGAAAAGAATATCGTACTTTCTGGCAATCTCTCCAAAAACAGTAATAGGTAATATGCTGCCTATTACATTGGAGCCATGAATTAACACAATCAACTTGGTATTTTTTTTAATCGATTTCTCTATATCAACAGGGTCAAGAACCCCTTGGGAGGAGCAAGGAACAACCTTAATCTCTACCCCTCTTTTTTCTAATTTTCGCAGGGGACGCATAACTGAATTATGTTCCATGCTGCTGGTAACTACCTGGTCTCCGGGTCGTAGCAACCCCTTTAAAGCAAGATTTAATGCCTCAGTTACATTTAAAGTAAATATAATTCTCAAGGGGTCGATAACATTAAGTAATTCCGCTAAACTTTCCCGAGTCTGATAAAGTAGGCGTCCGGCTTCAATAGAAAGCCGATGACCGGAACGACCGGGGCTGGCTCCCACCTTTTCTAAAAAATGTAACATTGCCCTGCCTACCTCTTTGGGTTTGGGATAAGAGGTAGCAGCATTATCCAGATAAATCATAATCTATCCTCTTTACTTTTTCTTGCTTGAAATAATAAGCCGATATTCTCCATCTTCTTCCTTCGCTTCTACTTTCCAACCTGTATTTACAGCCATTCTGGTAATATTATCCCTGGAAGTTCCGGTATCTACCAACACTTCTAAAACGCCATTTTTCATCTCCAGCAACTTTTTTCGGACGGTAACTACCGGAAGCGGACAGGAAAGTCCTCGAACATCGATTTTCTCACTCATAACATTATGCCTCCTTCTTCTTTTTCATTAAATCGCTCATACTAAATCCAATGATAAGACAGATAATTAATCCTACAATAACTGAAGCCGGTCCCCAAAGTCCTGGGCCTTGAGGGGAACTGGCAGTATCAAAATTATGGGCAAAA
Organism: bacterium; assembly: GCA_018819665.1. Classification (GTDB taxonomy): domain Bacteria; phylum Atribacterota; class Phoenicimicrobiia; order Phoenicimicrobiales; family Phoenicimicrobiaceae; genus Sediminicultor. The sequence goes on along the minus strand of JAHJOY010000192.1, from coordinate 3,095 downwards.
CCTGCCCCCACAATCATCCCCAGGACAAATACAGCGGCATCGGCATCGCCTTCCCCGGAAAGAAAGAGTTGGCGACCGGGACATCCCCCGGCTAAAGTGAAAGCCAAGCCAGCTAAAACCATACCCCCAAAATTCCATAATTGATTGGTGTGAGCAATAGGTTGTCCCTGAAAACCAGGGTGAAACTGCTTTAAGATTAGATTACTCACCAAAGCAGCTAATAATAGACTAATAACCCCCGTAAATAGATAAGTATCCTTAATAAGGATTACATCTCGAACGGCTGCTACAGTACAAAATCTAGTCCTTTGGGCTAAAAATCCTATTACCATAGCCACTAACAAAGCGATAAAGAGAGGAGCATGTTGCGAACCTGGTCCTTGACTACTAAAAAAAACTGCTCCGGAAGGTAATTGTGGTCGAAAAAGAAGTAAAAGAAAAAGCCCCATCATTATAAGGGGCATAATCCAACCAACTAAAGGATAAGTCCTTTGATTACGACCTAAATTATAACCTGATTTAATAAAAAATATCCCTACCAAAATGCCTGTGATTAGTCCTGCTAAACCAAAAAGGGCATTCCCATCACCCCCGGCTAATCGAAGCAAAGTCCGCCAAGGACAACCTAAAAAGACTAAGGCTCCGATCATCGCTAAAAACCCTAAGACAAATCGCATGAGTGGGGCCGAACCACTACGAGCTTTAAACTCTTTAAAGATTAAGGCGGCTATCAAGGAGCCAAAGACAAAACCAATAATCTCGGGACGGATATATTGAACCACCGCTGCTCGATGTAAACCTAAAGCACCGGCAATATCTCGTTCCATACAAGCTATACAAATTCCCATATTAGCTGGATTTCCTAATTTTTGCAAAACTGTCGCTGATATTCCAATAAATACACCGGTAAAGATAATATACTTTCTGAAACAAAAAATTTTTTTTAACATATTTTAATCCTTTCTTTACTCTTTGATTTGATAACCTCTCCTATAATCTTACTTTCAGCAAAACCTTCCTGATGTAAAAGTTTTATAGCTTTTTCTACCTGTTGGGGGTCAATAGAAATAAGTAACCCTCCCGAAGTCTGTGGGTCAAAAAGAACAATCTCCTTCTCAAAAGATAAATTAATATTTTTTTCTACTAAACAAGAGTAAATCTTTTGATTTCTCATCGCCCCTTTAGATACCATCCCCATATTAATATAATTATAAATTCCATCAATAACTGGAATATCTTTAATACTTACCTCTACTCCCAACTCCTTTCCGCTTAATAGTATCATTTCGCTAAGATGCCCAACTAAACCAAAGCCCGTAACATCGGTAAGACTATGAATATTCAATTCTAATAACTCCTGGGAAAGTTTGTTTAGTTTAGTCATCCAAAAAACTGCCTTATCTACTACTCTTTTCTCGGCAATTTCTCCCTTAATAGCGGTGGAAATTATGCCTACTCCCAGGGGCTTAGTTAGGATTAGGAAATCCCCTACTTCAGGTGTATTATTATAAATTACTTTCTTCGGGTCAACTAATCCTACCACTGCTAATCCATACTTTGGTTCTTTATCATTTACTGAATGACCCCCAGCTAAAAGTCCACCTGCTTCTGCAACCTTGTCAGCTCCTCCCTGTAATATCATATCTAAGAGATGGTATTTTCTCTCTTCTTCTGGAAAACAGACTATATTTAAAGCCATAAGGGGTTTTCCTCCCATAGCAAACACATCACTCAAAGAATTAGTAGCGGCAATCTGGCCAAAAGTATATGGATCGTTAACTACGGGAGTAATTAAATCTAAAGTAAATACAATCCCCGTATTTTCGTCTAATTTATAAACAGCAGCATCTTCGTTGTGCTCAAAGCCAGCCAGTAATCGTTTATCTTTGGTTTGCTTAATTTTACTTAAAAAATTCTCTAAATCTTTGGGATTTATTTTTGCTGCACACCCGGAGGCTCTGGTCATCTGCATTAACTTCTCTATCATTTCTTATCTGTAACCTCCTCAAAATTAATTTTTCCCCTTCTAACTTGGATAACCTCAGCAATAATACTTACGGCAATTTCTTCAGGAGTCTGTGCCTTTATATCAATCCCAATGGGGGCATGAACTTTTTTAAGTTCTTGTGTTGATACCCCCTGTTCTTCTAAATGTTGAAAGACAGTTGCAATTTTTTTACTACTACCAATCATCCCAAGGTAAGCTGCCTCTGATTCAATTACTGAAGCAAGCACCTCTTGATCCTGCAAGTGTCCTCGGGTCACAATAACAATATAGGTAGAAGGTGTTATCTTAACCTGTTTTAAAGCCTTGCCTATCGATTCTACTATTATTTCATCTGCTTCCGGAAATCTTTCTTTATTGGCGAACTCCTCTCGATCATCAATAATTACTATCCTAAATCCCACCATCTTTGCCAATTTTGATAGAAAAACCGCAATATGTCCTCCTCCAAAAATCATTATCTCTTCTTTGGGGCGTAGAACATCCACAAATAACATCATATCACCACCACAGATTGCCCCTTCACCCAAGGCAGCCTCTTCTTTGGTTAAATGATAAGTTATAAGCTTTCCCTTTCCTTCCTTTAGTGCCTGTTTTACTTCTTCGATTACTTTGGCTTCGGTTATTCCGCCTCCAATAGTGCCGGTTATCAAGCCATCCTTACCCACTACCATCTTTGCTCCCACCTCTCTTGGAGTTGAACCTTTGGTCTCAACAACAGTAACCCAAGCAATCACTTCACCTTTATCAACTCTTCTTAAAGCTTCTTTTAAAATTTCGGTCATCTCGCCACCCTCCCTTTTAATAAAAAATTTGACTCTTCCAAAAGTAAGGAAATATCCTTTAAATCTCTCTAAAAACTTGGATTACTTTCTTTCTTAATCCTACCAGAATTTCTTTACCCCTTTGTAAATTCAATTTTAGATATGTATATACAGGAACTATTATTTCAAAATCGTGTCCACTTTCATAAGTGGGTTGTGAATCGGATATCTTAAAATATAGAGTATACGTCGTACCATGAGATATCGAATCGACAATCCGACCCTTAAATAAGTTATCTCTCAGCTCCGCTCTAATTGGACGGCCT
>JAHJOY010000191.1 GCA_018819665.1 bacterium | reverse complement strand
TTATAAAATACCCCTTCAAGATTTATTAATAGTGTACGATGACCTGAATTTAGAATTGGGTAAGATAAGGATTCGTAAAAGGGGGAGTGCCGGAGGCCACAAGGGGATGGAGTCGATTATGCAATATTTGAACAGCGAAGACATCCCCCGTTTGAGAATAGGAATTGGCAATCCCTCATCAGTAAACTTTAATTTTGATTACGTGTCTTATGTCCTTTCTAATTTTAACAATAATGAAAAGGATAAAATAGAGGAAGTAATACAACTATCTACTGAGGCAATAAAGACAATAATAGAAGATAACTTTGAAAAAGCTATGAGAAAATACAACAGAAAATTAATTGAACCATAATTAATAAAATTTAAATAGTTGTAAAAGAATAAATGTAAAATAATAATACAAAAAAGAGACATGTGTTAACATGTCTCTTTTTTGTAGACAAACTAAGTGTAATTAGATACAATATCGGTATAAATTAGTCGTTAGTATTTAGTCGTTAGTCGTTAGTGAATAGTGTTTAGTAATAAAATACATTAATGATTAATAAGTTATAGATTTTAAGTTACAAATTGCCAGTTTATAGAAAACCCAAAGTGTGTGGAGGTTCTATTATCATACTCCCTTGCAATAAACTGTAAACTGATAATTCGAAACTGAAAATTGTATTTAAAACTAACGACTATTCACTATTCACTAACGACTAATTCAGGCTTGGGGGAACAGAGATGACTGAATTGAGGAAAGACCCTATAATCGATAATTGGGCGATAATTTCTACAGAGAGAGGCAGAAGACCCTTAGATTACAAAATAAAAACAGGGGAAAAGAAAAAAGATAGTTGTGTATTTTGTGAAGGGAATGAAGGTGAAACACCTCCTGAAATATTTGCTTTTCGGAAAAAAGGTACCAGGGAAAATAGTCCGGGATGGAAAGTAAGAGTAGTATCCAATAAATATCCTGCTTTAAAGATGGAAGAGAAGGAAGCTGCTCTGGAAAAGGCCAGAATGTTTTGGAAAATGGACGGTCTGGGAGTACACGAAGTAATAATTGAAACCCCACATCATCATAAAGATTTTGATAATTTAAGTATTGATAGCATCGTTTTAATCTTAAAAACTTATCGGCAAAGATATTTAGATTTATCCAAGGATAAAAGGATAAAATATATTCTAATATTCAAAAATTACGGGATTGATGGAGGAGCCTCTTTGGAGCATCCTCATTCTCAGCTTATCGGTACCCCTATTATCCCCCAAAGGATAAAAGAAGAGTTAAAAGGGGCTAAAGAATATTTTGACCTTAACGGGAGATGTATTTTCTGCGATTGTATAAAACAGGAGGTAAAATCTAAAGACAGATTGATAAAAGAAACAGAAAAATATGTGGCTATTTCGCCTTTTGCTGCCAGATTCCCCTTTGAAACCTGGATACTTCCTAAATGTCATAATTCCTGTTATGAGGAGACCAGCGATAATGATATTTTAAGTTTAGCCAGAATAATGAAAGAAATTCTATCTAAAATAAAGAAAAAACTAAATAATCCTCCTTACAATTTTATAATTCATACTTCACCCTCTAAAGAATTTTCTACCAGAAAATGGCCGGATTTAGATAAGAAATATCACTGGCATATAGAAATAATTCCTCGATTGACCAAAATAGCCGGATTTGAATGGGGAACAGGATTTTATATTAATACTACTTCTCCGGAAGAAGCAACCAGAATCCTAATTAGTATATAGTATATCGTATGTCGTATATCGTAAATTAGCGTAGAGCGTTTAGCGTCAAAAATACAGTGATAAGTGATAAGTAATAAGTAATGAGTTTGAGTTTTAAGTTTTGAATTATGGGTTTTCGCTTTTAGCTTTGCGTTTTCAGTTTATTGATTTATCCTATACGGTATAGTATATACTAATGACTAATCTGACTGGCAGACCGGGGGACCGGTAGACCGGTAGACTAATCGGTCAATTGGTGAATTGGCTAATTGGTCAATTGACAAATTGGAGGAAGAAATTATGAAAATGAAAAAAATTGCCGTTCTTACCAGCGGGGGAGACTCCCCGGGAATGAATGCTGCTATTCGGGCAGTGGTACGAACCGGAATATTCCATAATTTAGAGGTATTTGCTGTGGAGAGAGGCTTTGCCGGTTTAATGGAAGGACAAATTTCCCCTATGAATCAGGTATCAACAGGCGGAATTATGCAAAGAGGAGGAACTGTTCTTAAAACTTCCCGCAGTGAAAAATTTAAGACTAAAGAAGGTCTTGATATTGCTCTACAAAAACTCCGGAAATTCGATATTGATGGGTTGGTAACTATCGGGGGCGATGGTACCTTACGAGGAGCTCGAGATTTAAGCGCTTTAGGACTAAAGACTATCGGAATTCCGGCTACCATCGATAATGACCTGCCTAAAACAGATATGGCTATAGGTGTAGATACTGCCTTAAATACAGTTATTGATGCCATTGACAAGATTAAAGATACAGCTTCTTCCCATCAGAGGGCATTTGTGGTGGAAGTTATGGGAAGAAATTCAGGTTATTTAGCCTTGATGAGCGGAATTGCCGGAGGAGTTGAAGTAATTCTTGTACCAGAAATCTCCTATAATTTACAGGAAATTAGTTTAAAATTAAAAGAGGGTTATCAAAGAGGAAAGACCCATTGTATTATTGTTATTGCCGAAGGAGTAGGAAAAACCGATGAAGTAAGCAAGTATTTAGAAGATAAGATTGGTTACGAAACACGGATTACCATTTTAGGTTATCTGCAAAGAGGTGGTTCACCTTCTGCCTTTGATAGGATATTAGCCAGCCGTTTAGGGGCAGCAGCTGTAGAGCATCTATTAAAAGGTGAAACATCTAAAATGGTTGGGTTGATTGGAAATAAAGTTGAGGCGACTGATTTAGAGGTAGTCCTGAGCCAACAAAAAACTATTAAACAAAATCTTTATGATTTATCTTTAGTTTTAGCAAAATAAAGGACGTATATCGTATATCGTATTTCGTATTTCGTTCGGATTTAAATGGGAAAAGGAGAGAAAACCTGCAACTTGTAACCTGTATTTTAACTGGTAAACTGTATAACTAATATCATACCAGCAGGAATGCGATGTACTACATACTATCTTCTTGCTTCCGGCTTTTATTTTCTTCACGATATACGATATACGATATACGAAAATCCTGAAAGGAATTTTAATGAGCTTATCGGGAATATTATCCCTATGGAATCAATCTAAAGAATTTGAAGAAATAATAAAAATAATAAAAGGAAAGTTGATTAACAAAATTTTACTTTCCGGCCTGAAGGATAGTGCCCGTTCTTTCTTTATCGCTGCCTTAGTCTCAAAAGAGGAATTAAAAAAACCTTACCTTATTATTACCGATTCTCAGGAAAATGCCTTAAAGGTATACCAGGATTTAAGTACTATTTTAAATAAGCCTCAAAATAAGGAAGAGAATATTTTTCTTTTTCCTTCTTTTGATGTCCTTCCCTATGAAGACATCAGTTCTGATCCCCAGATAATCCAACAAAGAATTAATATCCTGAAACATCTTTCTACGAACGACCAGGATAAAAAGAGGATTATTTTAATTGCTGATATTAAAGCCATCCTGCCCAAATTAGCCTCTCCTCAAAAGTTTAAAAAGACAAGTTGGAAATTAAAAGTAGGAGATGTCTTAAAAAAGGAAGATTTTTTGAAAATTCTCTTAGACCAAAATTACCAGTCGGTAGAGATAGTTGAAGAAAAAGGCGAATTTAGCAGCCGGGGAGGAATTATCGATTTTTTCCCCGTAACCAGTGAAAACCCTCTTCGATTAGAATTGTTCGGAGACCAGATAGAATCGATCAGGTATTTTAACTTGTACACCCAAAGGTCGATACTTAAATTGGCAGATTATTCCCTTCTTCCTTCCCGGGAATTAATTACCGATGGTTCATCTAATTATAATTACAGCACTATCTTTGATTATCTTCCCGAGGACCTGATAGTATTACAAAACGAGCCGGAATTAATTCAAGAAAAAGCGGAGGAGTTTCAGGAAGAAATAGAAGGGATTTACCAAAAAATAGAGAAGAATAAAAGGGAATTAATCTTTTCACCCTCTTCTTATTTTATCACCAACTCCGAGATATGTAATAAGCTAAAATATAAAAATATGATTAATCTCACCTATCTTCCGGAGGAAAACAAAAAAAGTATCTCCGGTAATCAGGAAGAGAAAAAAGAATATATCAGAGAATTTATTTTAGAAGGACAGGAAATCAGTTCTTATTTTGGGAATTTAGATCTATTTGCTAAAGATTTAGAAAAATGGCAGAAAGAAAAACAGCATATTGTTATTCTGGTCAGAAATGAGGGGCGGGCTCAGCGTTTAGGGGAGATATTAGAAGAAAGAGGAGTAAAAAGATTTACTACAGGAAGGTTAGAAGAATATACTCACTTAAAATCAACCATCTTCATTTCTTATGGCTACTTAAATTATGGATTCAGACTTCCTAATCTTAAGACAGTTTTCATAACCGACCAGGAAATATTTGGCAAGGAAAGGAATAAAAGATATAAATTAACCAGGCGTAAGAGCGAACCCTTTTCCACTGCGATGGATATCTCTTCGGGAGATTATATAGTACACATCGATCATGGTATAGGGATATACAGAGGGATGGTAAATTTAACCGTTAAAGGAGTAAAACAAGATTACCTTTTAATCGAATACGCCCAAGGGGATAAACTATATGTCCCGGTAGACCAGTTTAATTTAGTTCATAAATATATAGGCATCAAAGATAAAACTCCCAAGATTTACCGTTTAGGAGGAGTCTCCTGGGGAAAGGCTAAAGGAAAAGCAAAAAGGTCAATTCAAAAATTAGCTCAGGAGCTTTATAATTTATATGTTGCCCGTAAAGAAATCAGGGGTTTTGCCTTTTCCAAAGATAATAACTGGCAGCAAGAGCTGGAGATGTCTTTCCCCTATGAAGAGACTTATGATCAATTGCAAGCCTTATCTGAGGTTAAAGCTGATATGGAAGTCGTCAAACCTATGGAGAGATTAGTTTGCGGAGATGTAGGTTATGGCAAAACAGAGATAGCTATAAGGGCTGCCTTTAAGGCGGTATTAGACGGAAAGCAGGTGGCAATTTTGGCACCTACCACTATTCTGGTTCAACAACATTATGATAATTTTCGGGAAAGAATGAGTTCCTTCCCTATAAATATAGACATGCTCTC
>JAHJOY010000190.1 GCA_018819665.1 bacterium | reverse complement strand
TTATTTTATATATTTAATTAGTACATAGCATAATGATATTTTACATGGAATATCATTTTTTATATGTATTTTATGCTTACCTTAATATTTTTTATTGATTTTTTAATCATTATGATTATGCATTTTAGAATGTATGATAGAGGCATGAGATATATTTTTTCCCTAAATATTTCATTAAAAATAATGACCCTAGATTTTTATTTTGTGGAACCTCCCCATCTATAAGTGGGAATGTGGGAAAACTCCCGATAAGCCGGGATAGATGAAAGTATCTTGAAGCAAGCACAACGTTTCTAAAAGCGCGTGTATCAATATTTTAACATTCTCCTTATAAGCAATTACAAATTTAATTTTTATTGTAAAATTAGTTATTTTATTTACAATTTTGAAAGTATTAAGATAATGAAGCCAAAAAATAATATAAAGTTTATCATTAAATTAATTAGAACGCAAATTTTTTTCAATTTATCATTTAAATTATCATTTAAAAATCAAAATTGATTATATTTTGCAAATTCTTAGAATCAAAAGAAATAATTTCTATTAATTGCTTGATTGCTGGCAAAATACCACAGAGATCCAGTTAACTTTTCTTCCAATATGACCGAGGAACTATCAACCAAAAAATAGATCCAGATATCGAGAGAAATATTGTAAAAGAACTAAAGATAGAAAAAGTTTTAATTAAAGGCAAAGATATATCGATCAAGTATTACAACTTTTCACTGAACCGACATATTATATTTGGAAATAATTCATTTAATTCTTTTATCTAGATATTGAATCAAAACCTCTCAACACTTCCAAAATCTTTCCCTATGACGGTATAATAGGAAATGACCAATTTATTAAAATCGGGGCAATTTTAGAGGGTGATAATTACAATACAAAAAATCTTATATTATAAATATTTCTGAACTCGATAAAATTAGTAATCACATTAGAAAAAAATCCTGGCTAATTACTATCAAATAAATAGTCAGGATTTTCATAATTTGTGAATATAGAATTTTTAAAAATAAAAAAATTTACTCTCACTCTCCTAAATAGGCCTTTCTTACTTCTTCATTTTGCAAAAGCTCTTCTCCTGTACCCTGCAAAACAATTCGTCCAGTTTCCATCACATAAGCATAATCAGCAATCTTTAAGGCAGCAAAAGCGTTTTGCTCGATTAAAAGTATAGTCATCTCTTGTTTATGGATTTCTTGAATAATCTCAAATATCTCTTTTACCAGTAAAGGTGCTAACCCTAAAGAAGGTTCGTCCAGCATTAACAGCTTAGGGCGAGACATTAATCCGCGAGCTACTGCTAGCATTTGCTGTTCTCCTCCTGATAAGGTACCCCCCTTTTGCCAGAGTCTTTCTTTAATACGGGGAAACAATTTATATACCCACTCTTCATCTTGGGCAATCTCCTCTTTATTGCCCCTGGTAAAAGCTCCTAAAGTAAGATTTTCCTTTACAGTTAAATTGGGAAATATTTTTCGTCCTTCGGGTATCATCGCTACACTCATTTTTACTATTTCATCTGTAGAAAGATTGGTGATATTTCTTCCTACTAAACTAATTTGTCCATTTTTTGCTTTTACTAACCCGCATATTGTTCTTAAAGTAGTACTTTTACCAGCACCATTTGCACCAATTAAAGTTATTATTTTCCCTTGGGGTACTTCAAATGAAATACCTTTTAAGGCATGGATACCGCCGTAAAATACATTTAGATTTTCAACTTTAAGCATAATTCGCCTCCGCTCCTAAATATGCCTTAATTACCTCAGGATTATGTTGGATTTCAATGGGCTTTCCTTCAGCAATCGTCACTCCATAATCCAAAACTAAAATTCTTTTACAAATTCCCATTACTACCTTCATATCATGTTCTATTAAGACAATAGTTAATTTAAATTTATTTTGAATTTTCTGAATAAAATTCATCAAGTCTCGGCTTTCTTGAGGATTCATCCCTGCTGCTGGTTCATCTAAAAGCAATAATTTTGGTTTAGTAGCCAAAGCTCGGGCAATCTCCAATCTTCTCTGTTCCCCATAAGGGAGACTACCAGCTACCTTATTTTCAAATTTATCTAAATGTACCTCACTTAATAACTGTTTTGCTTCTTCTCTTATTTGTTCATCTTCTTTCGTATATCTCGGGGTATGGAAAACAGCTTGAAAAAATGAAGATTTTAAACGTAAATGACTTCCTACCATAACATTTTCAATTACTGATAATTCAGAAAATAAGCGGACATTTTGAAAAGTTCTGCCAATTCCCAAAGCAGTTATCTGGTCAATTCTCTTTTTTGTGATATCCTGTTCATAAAGGTAAACTTTTCCGTTGGTAGGTTTATATACTCCGGTTAACATATTGAAGGTAGTTGTTTTACCTGCCCCATTGGGTCCGATTAAGCCTACTAATTCTCCTTCTTCAACGGTTACACAAAAATTAGATACTGCAGTTAATCCGCCGAATTTTATGGTAAGATGATCTGCTTTAAGAACGCTCATCTTTTAACTACCCTCCTTTATGACTCTATTATCTCGAGAAAAAATCTTAATGAATTGCTTTAGGGAAAATTCTTTTCCTCCCATAAGCCCACGCTTAAAAAATAGGATAACTACCATCAATATTATTGAAAAAATAAGCATTCTCATCCCGGGAATTCCTGGCAGTTTTGTACCGAAGAAATTCATAGGTGATTCAAATACTCTTAAAAATTCCATTAATATTGCAAATATTGTAGCTACAATAACTGTACCGGTTATACTTCCCAATCCTCCTACAATTACTATTACGATAATTTGGAAAGTCATAACAACGCTAAAAGTATTGGGGTCGATAGTCATTATCAAGCTTCCCAAAAGAGCGCCTCCAATACCGGCAAAGAAAGCACCCACCACAAAAGCTAATCCTTTATGGTAAAAAAGATTCACTCCCATAGCTTCAGCAGCTGCTTCATCTTCTCGGATAGATTTCAAAGCTCTACCATAACTGCTATTAATTAAGTTACTGATAAAGTATATGGTAAATATTGCTGCTCCCCAACTCCACCATAAATTGGTATAACTGGGTAATCCTTTTAATCCGAGAGGACCATTAGTAATGCTTTGCAAATTATTGAATATTATTCGGATTATTTCAGAAAAACCAAAAGTAACAATGGCTAAATAGTCGCCTTTTAAACGTAAACAGGGAGCTCCTACTAAAAACCCTACTAACGCAGCGATTATTCCCCCAGCAATTACAGAGATAAAAAATGGTATCTGGATAACACTAAAAGGCCAGATAAGAGGGGTAATAAAATAATTTACTTCTTTTAATTCTGGAGACATATATAAAAGGGCAGAAACATAAGCCCCAATAGACATAAATCCAGCATGTCCCAAAGAAAATTGCCCGGTAAAACCGTTTATTAAATTAAGGCTGACACCTAAAATGACATATATCCCACATAAAGTTAATATTCTAATGACATAGGCATCAAAGTTTCTTTGAGCTATAAAGACAAATATAACTACAATTAAAATTGCGATAATCTTTAAGAAAAATAAAAAATAATCTTTTTCTTTTTTCTTCACTTTTTTCATACCTACCTATTCTTCCCCAAATATTCCTTCAGGTTTATATAACAATACAAAAATTAAAAGAACAAAAACAAAAGCATCTTTATATCCAGCCTGCTCTGGGAAAAATGCCACTATCATAATTGTCATCAAACCAATTAAAAAGCCTCCCAGCATTGCTCCTCTGATACTACCAATACCCCCGATAATAGCAGCAGTAAAAGCTCTCCATCCTGGAAACATTCCCATAAAAGGGAAAATTTGAGGATAGCGCAAAGCCCATAATATTGCTCCAATAGCAGCTAACCCTGAACCTATTGCAAAAGTAAGGGCAATGGTTTGGTTCAGATTAATACCCATAAGTTTAGCAGTATCAAAATCTTTAGATATTGCCCGCATAGCTAATCCTGTTTTGGTTCTGTAGATTATATAGGTTAATATTAATAAGAAAAAAATAGAAACTAAAGGAGTAATAAGAGATACACTCTGAATCCTGATATCTGAGATAACAAAGGTTTGGTCAAAAAATTCAGGGCGAAAGAAAGGCTTGGGTCTTCCTCCAAACACTACTATAGCTAAATTTTGTAAAAAAAAAGACATTCCTATTGCTGAACACAAAGAAGAAATTCGGGGGGCGTCTCTTAATGGTCGATAAGCAATCCTATCTACAGTAATGCCCAACAATATAGTTAAAATTATTGCTGCAAAAAAAGCTAAACCCCAGGGAAGAGAAAATAACGCAATAGCATAATAGGCAAAAAAAGTTGCCATCATAAATATATCCCCATGGGCAAAATTTATTAATCGTAATATCCCATACACCATGGTATATCCGATGGCAATTAGAGCAAATAAACAGCCTAAGGAAATTCCATTAATTAGATTCTGTAAAAAAACATTTAAACTCATAGTCTTATCCTATCATTGTTTTTTATTTATAATTTACTTTGTGGTTATTAAAAAAATTAGATTGAAGAGAGGAAAGCCCTCTCTTCAATCTAATACTAATACAAAATATATTATTTTAACTTTATCTTCAACTTCATCAGTATCGATTAGAAGGGATGTACTGTGCTCACATATATAAATTGGCCATTTTCTACTTTTCTGATTATAGCATCTTTTACAGCGTCTCCATTAATATCTAAGGTAATTATCCCAGTAACTCCTTCATAACCTTTGGTTTCTGCCATAGCATCTCGAATAGCTTTGGGGTCAGTTGAGCCAGCTCTTTTTATAGCATCGATAACTAAGTTAAAAGCATCAAAACCTAAAGCAGCAAAAGCACTTGGTTCTTTACCATATTTTGCTTTAAAATCTTTATTAAATTTTTCAGCAGCCTTAGTGGTAACAGCACTTGCATCAAAATGGGTACTATAGTAACAACCTTCAACGGATTTTCCGCCTACTTCGATAAATTCTGGTGCCTCCCAGGTATCTCCGCCTAAAAATGTGCCAGTAATTCCCATTTCTTTTCCTTGTTTAATAATAAGAGCACCATCACCATAGTGACCGGCAGGAACAAAAACTACATCAGGTTTCTTGCCAGCAGCATAAGTTAATTGAGCAGTAAAATCCTGGTCCCCAGTTTGATAAGAGATAACACCGGAAACGGATTTCGGATCACCAGTTAATTGAATAAAAGCATCACGGAAGAAACTTGATAATCCTACAGAGTAGTCATTGGAAATATCCTGAATAATTACTGCTGTTTTAGCTTTAAGCTCGGTTACTGCAAAATTGGCCATAACTGCACCCTGGAAAGGATCAATAAAGCAAGCTCTAAAGACATAAGGTTTTCCTAAAGTTACTAAAGGATTGGTAGGAGAACATCCCATTACAGGAATACCGGCTGCGTTAGCTACTTCTCCACCAGCGATAGTATTACCGCTACCATAACTACCCACTATGGCAACTGCTTTTTCATATTCAATTAAACGAGCTACTGCATTGGCTGATTCTACTTTTTCACTCTTATTATCCACCAAAACCATCTTTATCGGTCTTCCTAATACTTCAGGAGTTTGTGCAACAGCCAATTCTACACCTTCAACAGTCATTTGCCCCCCAGCTGCCATAGGTCCAGTCATTGGCTCGAAAACTCCGATAACAACTTCGTTTGAAGCTCCTGCTGTTATTCCGAAAATTAGTAACAAAGTCAAAGCAATTCCAATAATTAATTTAA
>JAHJOY010000189.1 GCA_018819665.1 bacterium | reverse complement strand
CTGTTATAAAACAATTAGCTAAATAAATTTTGTCGTAAAGGGCAAAAAATTAATAAGTAAAAAAGAACTAAATTAATTTCAAATAACTTTTACAAAAAAGAAGGATTATCCAAGGCAAATGTAGAAAACAGAAAAGAGATTAATTTTAAATTAAAGGATACAAGAAAAAATTAATAACCGCGAGGTTAATTGTAAGAAAAAAAGAGGGAGGTGGTTAATTTAGCATAATTATTAAAGATCTAAGTTTAGTGAGGATTTGATTAGTTAGAAGATTAATTAAAAAATATTTAAGGAGGATTTATACAAATATGTTGAGATTTAAAATAACTAAAGGACTATTAATATTTTCGTTAACTTTCTTGTTAATTTTAGGTTCCATATCCTTTATTTTAGCTGCTCAAAAAGAGATTGTTGTATTATCGATTAATGACTACCACGGAGCCCTTGCTCCTGCCGGGAAAAATGTTGGGGCAGCGAAACTTGCCGATGCTTTAAAGGTTGAGAAAGCAAAGAATCCGGAAGGCACAATTATAGTAACAGCAGGAGATAGCTATCAAGGTAGTGCGATGTCCAATCTTTTGTACGGCGAGCCAGTTTCTGCTGTTTTTAAAGAAATAGGCATAGAACTATCGGCAGTCGGCAACCATGAATTTGACTGGGGAATTGATAGGATTACTAAATGGGCAGAAGACGGTGGATTAACTTTTGTTTGTGCTAATATATATGATAAACGGACTAACGAACCAGTAGGATGGGCAAAACCTTATGTAATTCTCGATAAAGCTGGGGTTAAAGTAGGATTTGTAGGTTTGGCTACTCCGGAAACTACCTACAAGGCACTTAAAGCAAATGTAGAAAATTATGATTTCAAAGACCCGGTAGCAACTCTTGTTAACTGGGTGCCAAAAGTAAAAGCTGCAGGAGCAGATTTAATTATTGCCTTAACTCATCTTGGTGCTTTTCAGGATAAAGAAGGGAAAATTACCGGTGAAGCTGCAGATTTATTTCAGGTAGAAGGAGTGGATGCAGTAATATCAGCTCATACCCATCAAAGTATCAGTGGTCTGGTTGATGGTAAGCCCCTGGTACAAGCTTACTATAACGGCCGGACATTTGCGAAAATGACTTTCGTTTTTGATGAGAATAATAAGTTAGTCAGTGCAGAGCCATTATTAGATCATCTCTATAACAGACCTGATACTCTTAAAGATGATGCTAATACCTTGGCTATCTATAATAGATATGAAGCGGAATTACAACCTATCTTAGGAAAAGTATTAGGGAAAACCACTGTTGATTTAGACCATGACAGATATGCAGGACCATCTTTATTAGGTGAATGGACCTGTGAGGTAATGAGAGAAAAAGTTGGAGTCCAGATTGCTATGACTAACGGCGGTGGTCTTAGAACGAATATTCCGGCAGGTGAAATTACTGCAGGTAAACTATATGAAGTAATGCCATTTGATAATACTCTATACACTATGAAATTATCTGGCGCTGATGTAAAAGCTAATATCGAACATGGCATAATGAATGATGATATCGGTTGGGTTCAGATATCCGGTGTAGTGGTAACTTATAATAAAGAGGCAGAGGCAGGTAACAGGATTATCAGTATGGTTTTAGCAGATGGTACTCCTGTAGAAATGGATAAATATTATACTGTGGTAACTAATGACTTTATGGCTACTGGTGGGGATAAATACAACTTTAAAAACGCCCTGGAAACAGTGGATACTTATATCCCGGTAAGAGATGCTATGATGGATGCAATAGAAAAGGCTGGAGTTATTTCACCAGTAAAACAAAATTGGTTATCCGAAGCAATAACTGGTAAAATTTATGTGGTAGAAGTGGGAGATTCTGTATGGGAAATTGCTCAGAAATTTGGTACAACTGTAGAAAAGATTGTTGCCCTTAATGAATTAGCTAACCCAAGACTTATTAGACCCGGTCAGAAGCTAATCATACCTACAGAATAACAGTTAAAAGATAAAAAGAGGGTGGTTAGCTTAGATGCCATCCTCTTTTTTATTGTCAATATAGACAAAATATTGTATTTTTAAAAATTTAATGGTATACTTTATATGTCCTTTTTAATTTTATTATTAAATACTTCAAATGTTGGTAATAAAATGATTGATTTGATAAGCAAAATCGTAATTTTTTATCGAACAATTTCCTACCTTAATCATTCCTATAGTCATACCTTTTAGCTCAAACATAAATACTAAAAAACTTATCAATTTGACAGGCTATCCTGATTTAAAAAGGAGGTGTTAAGTAAAGACTTATATAAAAATATCATATTTTCCTGTATATTT
>JAHJOY010000188.1 GCA_018819665.1 bacterium | reverse complement strand
TCTTTCAGTTTATTCAACTCGGCTATTTTGGCTGGTAGCCCTTTTTTTGTATTTGTAAAGTAAGATATAGCATACCCTTTTTTAGTCGGGTAGAAGGTTATAGTAGAACGGCCTAATTTACTCCATTTATAGCTGTCTGGTTCTGGTATTATATATTCTACTTCCAGGAAGCCTTCTTTCTGGAGTAATTGTAACATATCATAAGCGGTCCATTTGCTTACTCCCATTTTTTGAGCTACTTCTGAATAATGGATGGGAGAGCTCTTCTGTTGGTATAAATCTATTAAGGTTTTTAAAAATTCTTTTTGCCTTTCAGTTATTCTCATAAGCGAAACCCCCCAAAAGACCCAAAAAGTAATTTAAAAAAAATTAAAACCTTCCAAATTTATTATATCACTTAAAAATAATTTTGCAAAATTTTTGAATCTAAAATGTTGAAAATAAAAAATTGAAAAAATTAATTGCAGTTGACAAAATATTCTTTCCGTATCATTATTATAATTAAAACGCTTTCGATTAAGATAGGAGGTTCTTAATGAAAAAATATTCTCTTAACGGTTTATGGAAGTATCGTTTAAATGATGGCGAAAAATATCGGGATATTCAAGTTCCTTCCAATTGGTATCTACAGGGATTGAATCATAGTGGAAAGGTGCATTACCAAAAGAAATTTGAGATATCAACTCAGAAAGATAAGGATTATTACCTAATCTTCAAAGGAGTGGATTATTTCTGTAAGGTCAAATTGAATGGAAGATTAATCGGAGAACATGAAGGATACTTTCAGGAATTTTCTTTTTTAGTAAATGATATATTAAAAGATGGGGAGAATCTTCTCGAGGTTGAGGTGGATTCACCTCGCGAGCCTAATGATATTTGGCCTGATAAAAAATATCTGATAAAAGGAATATTTAATCACCACGATACCCGCCCGGGAAGTTGGGATCCGGAGCAGGGGCAGGATAGAAATACCGGGGGCATATGGAATGGTGTTCTAATCATGGAGAAGGCGAAAATACATATGGATAAAATTATTAAAGTATCTTCGTTGCTGTTAAAAGATGGCAGGGCACGCTTAGATATAGATATACCTCTGGACAATAATGATTTTCCGCAAGAAATAGAAACCAAATTGGAAATATCTGGGATTGGGTTTAAAGAAAACTTTGAAATCAATAAAAAGATATTTTTATCCTCAGGAAAAAATCATATTCATTTAGTAAAGACCTTAGATAAACCTAAATTATGGACCACCTGGGATAGAGGAAAACCATATTTATATAATTTAAGATGTAAAATTTTAAATTTGGAAGGAGAAGACTTAGAGGAAAGTTCTATACAATTTGGTATAAGAGAAATAAAGATAGATGATAAATGGAACTGGTATTTAAATGGTGAACGATTCTTTCCTCGAGGTACAAATATTATCCCCACTCAATGGCTAAGTGAGTACGATAGCGAAATGATAGCTCGAGATATAAAGATGTTAAAAAAAGCCAATGTAAATGCGGTAAGAGTTCACGCTCACATTAATCGTCAAGAATTCTACAAGGCCTGCGATGAAGCGGGAATATTGGTCTGGCAAGATTTCCCACTTCAATGGAGTTATGAAGAGACAGACGAATTTGCTCAGAATGCTGTTAGTCAGATTGAGGATATGATAGATCAGTTTTATAATCATCCCAGCATATGTGTCTGGTGCTGCCAGAACGAACCGAGTATTAATAGAAATACACTCGATCCCCTCTTATATATGACGGCAAAGGCAAAAGACTCCACCAGATATATTGATATAGCCTCTGACTTTGCCTATCATCCTTATCCCGGATGGTATACATCTCATTATTTTGAATTTCATTCTCTTCCAGCAGCACCTTTTATTAATGAGTTTGGGGCTCAAGCACTTCCCAATGTGGAGACAATAAGAGAAATGATGAAAGAGGATGAACTTTGGCCTCCTAAGTGGTCAGTGTGGGCCTATTATGATTTTCAATATGACCCTACTTTCAATGTTGCCCAAATAGATATGGGTAAGTCTCTGGAAGAATTTATAGAAAACAGTCAGAACTATCAGGCAAAATTATTAAAATACGCCATAGAAAATTATCGAAAGAATAAATATTCTAAAATAACCGGAATATTTCAATTTATGTTCGTAGATAATTGGAATGCTATAACCTGGAGCGTGGTGGATTATTTTCGAAGACCAAAAAAGGGTTATACTGTCTTAAAAACTGTTTATCAACCGGTGTTAATTGGGATGGATTTGGATAGGGAAAAAGTTGGTTTAGATATGTTACGTGCTACTGGATTTCCTGGCATCTGGGTGGTCAACGATACCCTGAATCTATATGAAAATTTACATGCTAAAATAATCTTACTGAGAGGAAGAGAAATATTAGCAGAAAAAGAAATAGGAATAGGAGACATACCTGCTAACGATGTGAAACGTATTTCTTATCCTCCGATGTTAAAGGAATCTATAAAACTAAATATAACAGAAAGAGGAATATATACCATCGAGATGGAGCTGAGAGATATTAAAGATAACATTATTTCAAAAAATTCTTATAAAATA
>JAHJOY010000187.1 GCA_018819665.1 bacterium | reverse complement strand
TGATTAAGGGAACGGCTCTCTAAATCATTCTGAACCAAAAATTGATTTTTAACAATAAAAAGAGGTGAAGATTTATGAAAAAGATATTCCATTTGATTTTAATTTTAATAATGACAACTTTTTGTTTGACCCCAATTTCTTTGGCTGATGGTGGTTTATTTACCCAGTTATATAGAGATATATATGAACCAAATCAATTAGCTATGATTATATTTGATGATATGGTGGAGAAAATAATTTTTCAGATAGACTATGAGGGGGATGCAGAAGATTTTGCCTGGGTTATTCCGGTACCAGGTTATCCTAAATTGTTCTCTGTTGAAGATGATATATTTTATGAATTACATAAATTAACTCAACCTCCCCCTCCTTCGAATTTTGGTTGTGGATGGGGAGCAGGTATACCTTTTCCTGGTTTAGAAGATGAGGGAGTACATGTTTGGGAAGAGAACCCGGTAGGAATTTATCATACTACTACTTTATCGGCATCTGATCCCAATAGTTTAGTGGGATGGTTAAATGATAATGGTTATGCCTTCCCTGTAGAAGGTCAAGAGATACTGGATTATTATGTACAAAAAAATTGGTTTTTTGTAGCTATGAAAATTCAATCCGATGAAATAGTGAATAATTCTGAGTATTATACCGGTGCTATTCAACCCATAGGGATAATGTTCTTTTCCGATGAAATGGTCTATCCTTTAAAAATTAGTACTTTAAGTGCACCTTCCTGGGGGACAGAAGTATTGATCTATACTTTTTCAGATGAAAGAGTAACTTTTCCCGGAGCTACAGAAGAATATAATGCCATTATTAATCCTGACCAGTTAAAAGAATATCCCATTTTGCAGGGTTTAATAGATGAAACCTTTGTTTTAACCAAACTAAGAAAAAATTTTAGTGCTGAAGAAATGGACGAGGATTTAATATTACTTCCAGTTCCTAAATATATAGCTTTAGGAAATATCATAGATTTAAATTCTCCAGTAGGGCAGTTCGTTCTGATTGTAGGAATTTTTGTCATTTTATTAAAGATAAAAAAGAGAAATGCTTAAAGGGTATTTAAATTAGGAAATTAAAAAAGCCAAACTATCCGAAAGGATAGGACACATAAAAATAAGGCAGGAGGCAGAGAGATGAAAGATTTTTCTATAAGACTTGGTTTTGTTCCCACTCGCAGACTCGTTTTTGACAAAGAAGAAGCCCAAAAACATAAAAATCTGATTAAAGATAAACTTCTTTCCTGGAAGATAAATTTGGTAGATATTGATTGGCTTAATGAGGATGGTATGCTTTATGATATAAAAGATTCAGAAAAAGTATATAAATATTTTTTAGAGAAAAATGTCGATGCCCTATTTCTACCCCATTGTAATTTTGGGACGGAAAGTGCAGTGGCAAAATTAGGTAAACTAATGAACAAGCCTTTATTATTATGGGGACCTCGTGATGATGCCCCTCTGAAGAGTGGAGTACGAACCCGTGATACCCAATGCGGACTTTTTGCTACCAGTAAAGTCTTGCGTAGATTTGGAGTCCCCTTTACTTATATAACCAACAGCTGGATAGAAGATAAGGTATTCGAAAAGGGTTTTGATAATTTTCTTCGAGTTGCTTCTGTGGTTAAGGCTTTCCGGAATTTAAGAATAGGGATGATCAGTACACGACCTGGAGAGTTTTGGTCTGTTATGGCTAACGAAGGAGAATTACTGGAAAAATTTGGTATCGAAGTAATCCCCGTTGCCCTTACCGAAGTGATTTCCTTGGCCAGAGATTATAAAGATAAAAATAGTGAAAAATTAAGAGCAGTGGTTGAAGATATCAAGGGGAAAAATATAGATTATTCAGCAATTGGTGAAGAAAATCTAAAAAAAATAGTTGCCCTAAAGTTAGCAATAAAAGAATGGGTAAAAAAGGAAAAACTATCTGCTGTGGCTATTCAATGTTGGATGGCCTTACCGGATGAATACGGTGTGGCCCCCTGTTTTGCCAATGCCATGTTAACTGATGAAAAGATTCCGGTAGTATGTGAAACAGATATTCACGGAGCCATAACTTCTGTGATACTTCAAGCAGCAAATAGATATAAAGAGCCGATATTTTTTGCCGACCTTACCATTAGACATCCCAAAAGAGATAATTCTGAGCTCTTGTGGCATTGTGGTAACTTTCCTTATTCACTTAAGGCAAAGGATTCACCAGCTTCTGTGGAGTGGCAGGGGGAATTATTCCCCGGTATTGCTCATTGGAGATTAAAGGGAGGAGAAATTACTGTAGCCAGATTTGACGGGGATAATGGCAAGTATTCCCTCTTAATGGGACATGCTCACAGTGTGGAGGGTCCTCAAACAAGCGGGACATATCTATGGGTGGAAGTGAATGACTGGCCTTTATGGGAAGAAAAATTTATTCGGGGTCCCTATATCCATCATGTTACCGGTATTTACGGAAAGTTTGCTCCGGTACTCTATGAAGCCTGTCGTTATATCCCTGAATTAATACCAGATGCCATAGAGCCTACCGAAGAAGAATTAAAAAGATGGCTAAGAGAATAAATATTTTATGATACTTTAATAAGATAGGGTATATCAGGATGAAAAAAAGCAATATAGGAATTATCCAGATTCTCCCCACCAGGGTATTCAGGATTTATAGAGGTGGATATCTTCTGGAAAAATTTAGAGATATAAAAAATCCACAAGATTCTGATTATCCTGAAGATTGGGTCCTCTCTACAGTAAAGGCAATACAGCCTTATGGTATATCTGATGAGAGTATCTCAAAGATTAGGACGATTGATGGTATAGATAATTTAGAGGGACTGATAAAACATTTTCCGGAAGATATCTTGGGCAAGGACCATGTAAAGAAATTTGGAAATTCTTTACATCTTTTAGTAAAACTTCTGGATTCCTCCATTCGACTTCCCCTGCAAGCCCATCCCAGTAAAATATTTTCCCGAAAATATTTAAATTCTGATTTCGGAAAAGCAGAAGCCTGGTATATCCTTGCCACCAGAAAAATTGGCAAGGAGAATCCCTACGTGCTTATAGGATTTAAAACCGGCATATCTAAAGATATTATGCAAAAATTGGTAAAAGAGCAGGATATCGAGGGAATGATTTCCTTTATGCACAAAGTAGAGGTCAAGCCAGGAGATGCCATATTTGTAGCACCGGGCATTCCTCATGCTATCGGAGAAGGAATCTTTATGATTGAAACTCAAGAACCTACGGATTTTTCCATTTTGGTGGAAAAGAGCATAGGAACACATATTTTAAAAGAAAAAGATTGTCATATAGGTCTTGGATGGGATAAAGCATTAGATATATTTGATTATCAAGAACATTCTCTCCCCGAAGTCAATGAGAAATACCGAATGAAAAAAGAGACACCGTCCTTTAATAGAGGAGGAAAACTTTATAGATTAAATGGCGGAGAATATATGAAATCATGTTTTGAAATAATGATATTAGAAGAGGCACAAGAAATAGAAGTATCTTTTGAAGGAAGGGTTGCCTCTATAGTAATTACTAAGGGAGAAGGAGTAATATCCACAAATGTAGGAGACTTTGAAGTAAGAAAAGGAGAGACTTATATGCTTCCTGCTTCAATAGATATACACAAATATGTGGCAACTAAAAGTAGCTTAGATATAATTATTTCCCTTCCTCCTATTAATTAGATTATTAAATTTTAAAACTATTGCAAATGTTGTTTTTGTTAAAGACTTTTTATATTTGACATAAATGAGGATTAAATACTATAATGATATTTACAGAAAGAAGATGATTAACTGAAAATATTCCAAAAAGAAAGGA
>JAHJOY010000186.1 GCA_018819665.1 bacterium | reverse complement strand
CAAGACTCTGGTAGATCTCCTTAGGAGATTCACCATTTTCGTATCTTTTTATAGCTTTTTCTCTTAATTCTTTACTGTTCATAACTGACCTCCTTTTTTAAGGTCAGTATAGAACATTTTAAGTTGTATAGTTCACGATGTGTTGATATAAAATACCATTAAGGTTCACGATGTGTTGATATTTTTAAGTTCACGATGTGTTGATATTTGTCAACTATTCACTATTCACTAACGACTAATTGATAGGCAAGACGCCTATCAATTAGTTAAGTTATATCTTAATCTAATAAGCCTTCAGAGTTTCCAAATTCTTCATCTCTATCAAATATCTCCTCAATTTCTGCAGGTCCTTCATCTTCATCATATAATTCTTCAGATTTTTCAGGTTCCTTAACTTCACCAGATATGTCTTCAGGTTTTGCAGGTTCTTCAACTTCATTAAATATCTGTTCAGCCTTTAGAGGCTCTTCTTCCTCTTTAAGATACACTTTTCCTGCTTTTATCTCTTCTAAGGCAATTTTAATATGCTGTCTATATTTGGATTTCACCAAAGGCTTAGCCCCCCCATTCAACTCTTTTGCTCTTTTTGCTACCATCATTACTAATAAATATTTATTATTTTCCATGTTTATTTCTCACCCTTCCCCTTGCTAAAAATATACTTTTTTACAATTTTACAACTAAGATTCATTTTTTATAATTTGCTATTTTGCATCTTTCGGCAATTATTATAGACTCTAATTTTTTTAGAGCGGTTTTTATATTATCATTCACTACCAGATAATTATAGTTTTTTTTATATTCTATTTCAATACGGGCATCTTTTAATCTTTTTTCCAGGGCTTTTTCTCCCTCAGTATTTCTTTTTCGTAATCTATCCTCTAAATCCTTCCAGGTTGGAGGAGCTATAAAAATAAAAATACCATCAGGATATTTTTTCTTTACCTGCATGGCACCCTGAACATCTAATTCCAGCAGGACATCTCTCCCTTTTTGAAGTTCTTCTATTAAAAATTTTATAGGCGTACCCTTGTAATCTCCATGGACAATAGCCCATTCTACAAATTTATTTTCCTTTATCCTTTTTTTGAATTCATCTACTGTTACAAAATAATAATCCTTGCCTTCTATTTCATCCTTTCGGGGAGGGCGGGTATTCACCGACACAGAATATTTTAAATCAGGGAAAATATTAAACACCTTTTCCCTTAGAGTACCTTTACCTACACCCGATGGGCCGGAGATAACAAATAGCAAGCCCATGCTTACACTCGTATCTCGTATCTCGTATTCCGTATTTCGTTTAGGAACAAAAGATGATAATTCTTTATCGTAAGTCATATTTAAAATTACCTACTTGGGAGTGTTTTCTTTTAATTTGAAATTTTGTCCGCTATATTCGGTGAATCTATGGGCAATGGTTTCCGGTTGGATAGAAGATAAAATTACATGATTGCTATCCGTAATTATTATTGCTCTCGTTCTCCTCCCATAAGTAGCATCAACCAACTTTTTCTCTGCCCTTGCTTCCTCTTTTAACCTTTTCATCGGTGCGGAATCCGGACTTAAAATGGTTAGAACTCTGGAAGAATTCACAAAATTTCCAAAACCTATATTCACTAAATTATTCAGCATATTTTGTCCTCTATTATTCTATATTTCTGGCCTGTTCCCTTACCTTTTCCAATTCACTTTTTACCAAAACAACCAAAGAAGTTACCTTTATATCATTAGTCTTTGACCCGATAGTGTTTACCTCCCGATTTATCTCCTGGGTTAAAAAATCCATCTTTCTTCCCACGGATTCCTCAGAATTTAGCAAATCATCGAATTGGATAAGGTGGCTTTCTAATCTGGTAATTTCTTCGGTGATATCCGTCTTTTCGGCAAATATTGCCGCTTCTAATTCGATTCTTCCCTCATCAACATTCAAGCCATCGGTCAAATTTTTTATTTTGCTTAAAAATTTATCTTTATAATCGAGAGGTGACGATTTCGAATATTTCTCAATTTTATCTATTAACTTTTGTATTTTCTTTACTCTTTTTCGGATATCGGCAACAAGAACCTTACCTTCTCTTTCCCTCATTTTCAGCAAAGAATCTAAGGCAAGATTCGTGGCTTTTTCTACCAGGGGCCATATCTTAGCACTCTCTTCTTCCTTTACTGTTGTAAATATATCTTTGAACTTAAGCATAGAATCTATGCCTATTTCATCTTTTAATTTATACTTCTCTTTTAAGGTCTTTAGGTTTTTATAACAGGAATCAGCTATATCTTCATTTAATATTATCTTCTCTTCCGTCAGGCCATAGTTTTCAACTTTTACTAAAATATTAACTTTTCCTCTTGAAACCCTATCTTTTATTAACTTTTCTATCTTTTGTTCAATTTCCAAAGATTGAAAGTTGTTTTTTATATTTACATCACAGTATTTATTGTTTAAGCTTTTTATCTCTACCAGGCATTCTCCGTCTTCTTCTTTAGCCCTTCCCACACCGTAACCGGTCATGCTTTTAATCAACTTTATTTCCTCTTATGCTTGTTATATTTTAAAAATTATAAACTTCACATTAATTTTATGGTAATACTTACTGCTTGTCAAATAATTTCGTAATTTAGTATCGAGTATATAGTATTGAGTATCGAGTTAAGAAACCAGGATTCAAGTGTAGGGGCACAATGAATTGTGCCCTTCCTTGGATTATTGTCTTTTGATTATCGTGGGTACGATGCATCGTGCCCCTACATTATTAGAACTAAAAGTGTAAAGCTAAAAGCGTAAAGCCATAATTCAAAATCTATATAGCGTAGAGCGTACAGCGTTTAGCGTATAGGTATAGGATAAATCATTCTATTCTTTTGTCATTCCCGTAAAACTTGTACTCGCAAAAACGGGTAACTCTTATCCTACGGTTTTATATTGAGCATTAAGGGCGTATACAATACACCCCTACTTTTTTCTCTCTTATTTCCTCAGCCAGCTAACCAACTAACTAATTTTAAACTAGATACGATTCACGAGATACGAATTCATTCTGACTTCTGGCTTCTGAATTCTGTCTTCTATTTTCTTCACTATATTCTACATACTATATACTCGATACTCGATACTTATTCAGCTAATCAAGAAAAATGACAAAGGACCGTCCCCTGTCACCCCTTCCCCTGTCACCCCTTGATTATACCTCTATAATAGATTATATTAAAGTTAAATATATCAACAAGGAGATTAATATGTCCCTGGATAGCATCACCTTAGCAGCAATGAGAGAAGAACTTCTGGATAAATTTAAAGAGGGAAAGATAATAAGCCTGATTCAGACTAAAAAATATAAAATCATAATTGAAATAAAACCCGATAAGCCTTTAACCTCAAATGACCTAAATAAAAAAAGCGAAACCTTTTATATCCATATTTCCCTTGACCCCTCGTTTCCTGAAATTTACTTTACCGAATTAGAAAACAGACAGAAGACTATCAGTTCTCCTTTTTTAACTCTTCTGCAAAATCAGCTAAAGGGAGGGAAAATATTAGATATCGAACACCCCAATTTTGACCGTATTTTACATTTTATTATCAGACCATACCAAAAGTTCGGTAAATTACAAAATAAAACACTGGTAGTGGAATTTATGGGCAAACACGGTAATATGATTCTTCTTAAAGAAGATAAAACCATAGAAACCGCCATAAAACTAATAGATTTCAATATCAACAGGTACCGGGAGATTATGCCCGGAAAGCTCTATATCCCCCCTCCTTCGCAAAATAAAATAAACCCTCTAAACATTAACCGTGAAGGCTTCTTTAATATTTTTAATTCCCTGTCCGCAGAAAATAAAGATTTAACCCTCCGGAAGCTGATACAGGACAGTTTTATAGGTATAAGCCCTCAAAGTGCAAAAGAGGTGGTTCTTCAGGCAAATTTATCCCCGGAAAAGAACGTGTCTGAGACGTCCAAGGCGGATTTGGAAATGCTATGGACTTCTTTTAATAGAATTGTTACAAATATTAAAAATCATAATTTTCAGCCGGCCCTCTTTTTAGATCCCCTATCTAAAAAGATAAAAGCCTGGTCTATAATCGATTCAGTACAGTTTCCCAAATACCATAAGCGAACTTTTAATGAAGCGAATTCGTGCCTGGAATCCTTTTTTACCGAGCTGGAAAAAGAACGGGAAATTCTGTCTATGCAAAATAAGTTAGACCAGATAATCAGAAAAAATATGTTGAAAATAAATAATAAGATAAGCGATTGCCAAAAAAAACTGGAAGAAGTGAAAAATTGTGAAAAATATAAGATAAGCGGTGAACTGATAAAAGCGAATCTTTCCAGTATTAAAAGAGGAGACAGGGAAATTACCGCCATCAACTATTATTCTCCCCTGCTGGAAAATATAACCATCCCGCTAAACGAAAAATTAACCCCTTTAGAGAATGCCCGGTTATATTTTAAAAAATACCGGAAAACAAAAGATAGTTTCCAGATAATTTTCGAACAATTAAAAAGCCATCAGCTAAAGCTTGACCAGCTAACCGAACTTCAGAGATTATATGAACAACAAATCAATTCTCTTCCCAATCTGCTCAAGACTTATAATAACTTAACGAAATTGGGATGGGCAAAGAAGACCACTGCTCCCCTTAAAAAGCCCAAAAAAGAAAAGAATAGGCTGGTGCCTACTAAATATATCTCTAAAGATGGCTGGGAAATCTATGTGGGGAAAAATAACCTACAAAATGATTTTTTAACCTTTAAATTGGCTTCCGGCAATGATACCTGGCTTCATGCAAAAAACATCCAGGGGTCTCATATTATCATTAAAAATAAAGGGAGCAAACAATCTCTTCCGCTTGGCACCTTGATTCAGGCCGCAAATTTAGCTGCTTATTTTAGTAAAGCCAAAAAAGATAATAAAGTATTGGTAGATTATACTCTTAAAAAACACGTGAAAAAACCTAAAAACGCTAAGCCGGGAATGGTTATTTATTCTCAAGAAAAGAGTCTTTGGATAAAAATAGATTCGGAAGAGATCAGAAGAATGGAGAAGGTTTCTCAAAAATAATTCTAATACTCTATTTTTCATCCCCCTCCAGGCAATCAATTAATTCCTGCATGTCTTTGGGTAGAGGGGCAGAAAATTCCATATATTTTTTAGATGAAGGGTGCACAAAACCTAAAATATGAGAATGCAAAGCCTGCCTGCTGATATTTAATCCCTGCTTTCTGTGGCCGTATAGCTGGTCACCAACGATGGGGTAGCCGATAAAAGCCAGATGTACTCTTATCTGATGAGTCCTGCCCGTACGAAGAGTTGCTTCGACCAGGGTATAGCCGGAAAATCTTTTTAACACCTTGAATTGAGTTATTGCTTCCCTGCTTTTTCCTTCGGTAACTGCCATTTTTTTCCCGTTCTTTAGACTCCGGCCGATCGGTGCATCTATAATTCCGGAATCATCTCTCAGGTTACCGTGGACTAAGGCAATATATTTTTTGGTTACCTGATGATCCTTTATCTGTCTTGACAGGTCAAGATGGGCGAAATCATTTTTTGCTGCTACCATCAGACCGGAAGTATCTTTATCCAGGCGGTGTACAATGCCCGGCCTGATTACTCCGCCTATCCCGGATAAGGAATCCTGGCAATGGTAAAGCAGGGCATTCACCAGGGTGCCGGAACGAATTTTCCCTGCAGGGTGAACAATCATATCGGCTGGTTTATTAACCACCACCAGATATTCATCTTCATAGATTATATCTAAGGGGATGGCTTCTGCCTTAATCTTCAATTCTTTATTTTCGGGCAGAGCTAAATCTATCACATCCCCATTTTTCAAAATATAACTTGGTTTAACCGGGTTGTTATTTACTCTTATTTTACCCTGGGCGATTAAATTCCGAATCTGGGATCTGGAGGGGTATATTTCTTTCTGGGTTAAATAGAGGTCTATTCTGATTTTTTCTTCGCCTGTGAATGAAATATTTTTTTCTTTCTCTGTCATCTGTCAGGGGACGGTCCTTTGACAAGTTTTTTTCTTTACGTTTGAATTTGATTTATGGTTTTGTAGGGACACAATGAATTGTGCCCTGCCTTTTTTATGGTCTTTTGGTTATCATGGGCACGATACATCGTGCCCCTACACATAACAAATCACACATTACTTGTTACTGTTTTTCTATTCGCTATCCGCTCCACGCTCCACGCTCCACGCTAGTTATGCTTTCTTACTTTTCTTCATCAAAATATACATAAACACCAGGGAAACCAACACAACCCCCAGCAAAATAGTCTGAGTAATGGTTAATAAATTAAATACTTTAAAATTATTTTCGTAAAATCTGAAAAACTCTATGGTAAAGCGGGAAATTGAATATAATATTAAAAAATTTAAGAATAGAAATCCATCATATTTCTTATATTTTTTCATCCAAAGAAGTATAAAAAATATCAAAAAACCATATAGCGAAGAATAAAGTTGTGTAGGAATTACCGGGAGAGTGCAGGAACTTCCGGAGGCGATCAATCCATCATTTAATTGCTGTAAATATACCGGTGGCATATGTAAAGAAGGAAATTTAATGCCGTAATTTTCAGATACTACGCCAAAGCAACAGCCATTTAAAAAACAGCCTATCCTTCCAATCCCTAGTCCGATAGCTACCGACGGAGCAGCAATATCAGTATATTTCCAGAATGAAAGCTTATTTCGTGAAACATACCAGGCACCAAGGATAAAAGCTAAAATAAAAGACCCTAAAAAAGCCAGTCCACCTTGCCTGAAATATAATATTTTAATAGGATTTTCTAAATAATAGTCAAGATGAAATATTATATAGCCTAATCTTCCTCCTATTAGTGCACCCAAAATAACATATAAACTTATATCTAAAATTCTCTCCGGGTTTTCTCCAATCCTTTTTGCTTCTTTCATAGCAAAAAGAATGCCCGCAATAAAAGCTAAAGCAATCATCACTCCGTAAGAATAGATGGGAAATGAACCAATAATAAATAAAATTCTATACATTAAAATTTACTCCTTTTCTTCTTCTCTGTATTCTTTAATATTCTTTATATTCTCTTCCTCTTCTTCCCTTTCCGGGGCACGGAACAAAACATGAATCAATAATACTAACATTCCGCACACTATCGCTGAATCGGCAAAATTAAAAATCGGCCAGATTCTAAAATCTATAAAATCTATTACCCTTCCATCAATTCTCACCCGATCAATAAGATTGCCTACTGCACCGCCTAGAACAAGCGTTAAAGGAATATACATAAAAGGGTCTTTCTTGAAAATTATTTTTTTGTAAATTAAAATAATCAAAATTACGGAAATTGATGCCGCTATTACAAAGAATATTGTTTGATATTTAAAAAGCCCAAAGGCGGTATATGGATTCTCTATATAAGTAATATGAAATATCCCTTCAATTACCGGTATAGACTCTCCTATATGCATGTTGTGCTGAATGTACAATTTACTTGCCTGATCAAACAATATAATAAATAGGGCAAAAACTATAAATCCCATGGTATTTCTTTTACTCCTCAAAATGTTCATGCATTACTTTAGCACATTTTTCACAAATAGTCGGATATTTCTGGTCTCCTCCTACTGTCTCACTGTAACACCAGCACCTTTCACACTTCTTGCCTGGCGCCCTGGTTATCAGTACTTTAATATCTGGAAATTCAACGCCCGTATAGGCATCAGAAGAAAGTCCTTTTTCTCCTTCTCCGCGAACTATATCGGTTTTAGAAACGATAAATATGGTTTCCAACTGCTCCTTAAAAGAGATTAAATAATCATAAACTTCTCTATCTTCGGTATAAATATTTACCTGCGCCTCTAAAGAATTACCGATAAAGCCTTTCCCTCTTTTTATTTCCAGGGCTTTTAAAACATCTTTTCTGATTTTTAAGATGTTGTTCCATTTTTTTTCTAAATTTCTATCCATATAATTTTCATTTACTTCCGGCCAGGAATCGAGAAAAACGCTTTCTTCGCCTTTTTCAATTTCTCTTAAGTACTGCCATATTTCCTCTGCGGTAAAACTTAATACCGGTGCAATCAGTTTAACCAAATCATTTATTAGCTGATACAATACTGTTTGAGCTGCCCGGCGCTCTTCGGAATCGGCAAATGCGGTATACAGCCTATCCTTAATTATATCCAGATAAAATGAACTCAGATCGACAGCACAAAAGTTATGAATTTCATGATAAAGGGAATGAAATTCAAACTTATCATAGTTTTCATTTACTCTTTTCACCAAACTTTGAAAATTACTCAAGACTAATCTGTCTAATTCGTTAAGTTTATCATAAGAAACTACATCTGTATCAGGATTAAAGTCTGATAAATTTCCCAGGATAAACCGGGCGGTATTTCTAACCCTTCGGTATATTTCCACTAATTGATCTAATATCTTAGAAGAGATCCTGATATCTGTTCGGTAATCAGAAGAGGCCACCCATAATCTCAATATATCTGCTCCATATTTTTCGATAATCTCCTGTGGAGCAATGACATTACCTATGGATTTGGACATTTTCCTGCCTTCTGCGTCAACAATAAAACCATGAGTCAAAACAGTTTTATACGGTGCCTTTTCAAAAGCAGCCACCGAAGTCAGTAGTGAGGTTTGGAACCAACCTCTATGCTGGTCGGTTCCTTCTAAATACATTTCCGCCGGCCAGTGGAGTTCCTCTCTCTTCTTGAGCACTGCCGCATGACTGCATCCGGAGTCAAACCATACATCCATTATATCTTTCTCTTTCTCAAAATCTTTACCCTGGCAGTGAGGGCACTGATAATCTTTAGGTAAAATTTCTTGGGCGGACAGGGCAAACCAGGAATCTGACCCTTTTTCCAGGAACAATTTTTTAACCGAATTTATGGTTTCTTCATTTACTATAATTTCTCCGCATCCTTTACAGTAGAAAACCGGGAGGGGTACTCCCCATACCCTTTGACGGGAAATGCACCAGTCGGTTCTGTTCTCCACCATACCGTATATTTTTTCCTTACCCCAGGCAGGAACAAATTGAACCTTTTCTATTTCTTTTAGGGCTAAATCACGAAAGGCTTCGATGTTAACAAACCATTGCTCGGTCGCCCGAAATACTACCGGTTTTTTGCAGCGCCAGCAGTGGGGATAAGAATGCATTATTTTGCCAACCTTCAATAAAGCTCTATTCTTATTTAACTCTTCTATTACCGCAATATTTCCCTCTTTATAAGTTAATCCTTTAAACTTTCCACCTTCCTGGTTAAATTTTCCCTGGTTATCAAGGGTAGTAAATATAGGTATTTTATATTTTACTCCTATCTCATAATCCTCTTGTCCGTGTCCCGGTGCAGTGTGTACACAACCGGTCCCTTCATCCAATAAAACATGGTCTCCTAATATCATTAGCGAGTCTCTATCAAAAATAGGATGTTTGCACTTTAAACCTTCAAATAATTTACCTTTTGCTTTTCCGATAATCTTATAATCAACAATTTCAATTTCTTTCATTACTTTTTCTACCAGGGCGGAAGCCAATAAGAGATTCCCCTCTTCTGTTTTAACTAAACTGTATTCAATGTCCGGATTAAGAGCAACAGCCATGTTGCCGGGAATAGTCCAGGGGGTAGTAGTCCAGATAAGTACATAGTTTTTTTCTTCTTTGCTCTCCGGGAATACTTTTTTCAAACTATCTTTCACCAAGAATTTAACATATATTGAAGAAGATTCTTTGTTGTGATATTCTATCTCGGCTGCTGCCAAAGCTGTTTCACAATGAGCACACCAGTATACCGGTTTTAATCCTTTGTAGATATATCCTTTGGAAAACATCTTCTTAAATATTTCTATCTGTTCTGCTTCATAAGCAGGGTTAAGGGTTAGATAAGGGTTTTTCCATTCTCCCATTACCCCTAACCGCTTAAACTCTTCTCTTTGCACGTTGATATAATGTTTGGCATACTCTGTACACTTCTTCCTTAGTTCAACCGGGTTTACCTCGCTTAAGTCAACTTTCATATCTTTGGTAACCTGAAACTCTATAGGTAAGCCATGGGTATCCCATCCGGGAACATAGCGG
Source organism: bacterium (assembly GCA_018819665.1). Taxonomy (GTDB): domain Bacteria; phylum Atribacterota; class Phoenicimicrobiia; order Phoenicimicrobiales; family Phoenicimicrobiaceae; genus Sediminicultor. The sequence continues at coordinate 17,825 of JAHJOY010000186.1, read as the reverse complement.
GCGTCATATCCTTTCATCGATTTATACTTGGGGATTATATCTTTTAATATCTTATTATAAGCGGTCCCTATATGTATATTGCCATTAGCATAGGGAGGGCCATCGTGCAAGATGTATTTTTTCAGGTTTTTCTTTTTTTCCAATACTTTCTTATATATTTTCTGTTCTTCCCAAAATTCTAACAATTTAGGCTCTTCCTGAGCCAAGTTTGCTTTCATTTTAAATTTTGTTTTCGGTAAATTTAAGGTATCTTTGTATTCCATTTGAATCTCTCCTCGTGCTTTATAATCTATATAATATAACAAAAACCTCTTGCCACATAAAAGGACAAGAGGTTAAAAGTTCTTGTGGTACCACCCAATTTTTATCATTACCTCACGATAATGAACTCAAAGAGTAAATATATTTAAATAGATAAATAAATATACTCCAGTTTTTAACGATGTTCACCGCCCTAATCTACTTTTGAACCAATTTCGATTAGAAATATTGAGACGATTTTGGATAGAAAAAATTTACAGGCTCCCACTATCCCTGCTCGCTGTTAAATTGTATCTACCTACTCTTCCTCAAATTAAATAAATAACTATTTTATTTTTAATTTACGTAATAATAGCATATTAAATCGGTTTATGTCAATCTTTTAATCAGTATCGAGTATATAGTGAATAAAATAGAAGACATAATCCAGGAGCCAGAGTAAGATAGTATATAGTATGTAGTTATAGCAAAGAAAATAAAATCAGGGCCAGATCATTTCGTATCGCGTGAAGAAAATCAGAAATCAGGAGGGGTAGGGGCGCGATGCATCGTGCCCCTACCCTGGAATTCTGAGTTCTCAACTAATTTTTTCTATTTTATCTAAAAATTCTTTTTGGCTGATATCGTAAATCTTAATAAGTTTATTTTTACTGGTTTGCCCCGAAATTATTTCAATTTTTGATTTCGCTACATCGAAATATTTAGCTAAATAGGCAATACATTTTTTATTGGCTTTGCCTTCGATCGGCGGGGCGGTAATGGTAATCTTTATAGCGTCATTATGTACTCCGAGAATTTTATTCTTGGATGAACCGGGAACAATTTTAACTTTGATTACAATATCATTACCCGTAATTTTAAAATAATCATTGATATCGTTGCTCATCTTCTGTTTCTTCGATTTTAGAATCTTTTTCTACGGTGAATCCTTCTAATTTACCCGTTTTTTCTTTAGAAACCTTATCCTCTTTAATCTCGTAATTTCCTTCTTCCTCAAATTCCTCATTTTCTATCATTTTTAGGTATAAATTCAACATTGATTTAAATTTTTCTTTAAATATAAATTTATATCTTCGCAGGTTATCAATTTCATTTTTTACTTGGTCTTCTCTCTGAAAGACCTGTTGTTTTAATGCCTTAGCTTCCATCTCTGCTTTTTCTATGATTATCTTTGCTTCACTTTCTACCCTGCCCTTCATCTCTTCAGCTGATTTTTGGGCATTTAACAAAGCGCTTCTTAGAGTTTCTTCAATCTGACTAAACTCTTTTAATTTTTCTTGCATCCTCTCAATTTCTTCATTAAGTCTTACGTTTTCATTGATTAATTCTTCGTAATCTTTTACTATCTTATCTAAGAAATCATCTACTTCTTCTTCGTTGTAACCTCTGAATGACCTGGAAAATTCTTGTTGTTCGATATCCATTGGTGTAATTCTCATTCAATTATCCTCCCTCATTTAATATTTCATCATTTAAATTTATTTTATATACTTTAAAGAGCTATACTAACAAGTATATTGATTAGTGCTCTTTGGAGCAAGTTTAGTAAAAAAAAGACAATTATCGGAGAAAGATCTAACCCTACACCCCCTAATGGCAATATAATCCTAAAGGGCGCTAAAACCGGTTCGGTAACTCTATAGATAAACTGCACCACCGGGTTATAGGGATCTATGGGTATCCAGGTTAAAAATATCCTCGCTAAGATTAAATAACTGTAAAGTCTGAAAACTGTGTTAATTATTTGGATCAGTAAAAGCATAGATAATATTTTCCCTCCGCTTTTATCAATTTATAGTTGTAATAATTTTATTAATGAAACCCGAATATTCCTCTGCCGATTCTAACCATATTAGCGCCTTCTTCAATAGCTACCTCAAAATCATCAGTCATCCCCATGGAAAGATAGTCCATTTTAACATTCTTTATATTTTTACTCTTTATTTCTTTAGATAATTCCCTGAGCTTCCTAAAATATGGACGAACTTCTTCTTTGTCTTCTGCTATTGGCGCAATAGTCATTAAGCCTCTGACCTTTATTCTGGAAAATTCAGATATTTCTTTTAGAAAAGGTTCTACTTCTTCCGATTTAATTCCGTATTTGGTTTCTTCCCCGGAAACATTCACCTCAACCAAAACATTGGTAATCATCCCGAATTGCAGGGAACGTCTATCTATCTCTTTGGCTAATTTTATACTATCTACAGAGTGAATGAGATCAAATATTTCTATAGCGTATTTTACCTTATTAGTCTGCAGGTGTCCAACTAAATGCCACTCTATATCGGCACTCAAAATTTGATATTTTTCTTTGGCTTCCTGAACCTTATTTTCGCCAATTATTTTTACCCCAGCACTTATAGCTTCTTTTATTTGCTCTATGGTAGCGGTTTTGGTTACGGCTACTAATTTTATTTCCTGAGGATTTCTGTTCGCCTTTAAGGCTGCTTTTTTTATTTTTTCATTTATTACTTCCAAATTATTTTTAATTGTTTCCACAATTCATAACCTTTTCTGATTTATTTTTTGCTTTCTGATCGGTCAAAGAAAAAACAAAAACATTCATTCAATTAACCTTAAAGTTTTATGTTCTATGTTTCTTTATCGTTTTTGGAATAATTTTTTATTCTTTCTCCGTTAACGATATATACTACCCTCTCTGCTAAATTCGTAGCATGGTCGGCAATCCGTTCAATATTATTAGAAACAAAAATCAAATGAATCGCTCTGCTGATAGTATGGGGGTCTTCCATCATGAAAGTTAAGAGTTCACGAAATATCTGATTATCCAAATCGTCAACCATCTTATCTCTTACCCATACTTCCTTGGCCAACTCTACATCTCCGCTGAAATAGGCATTTAATCCATCTTTCAACATATTTTGAGCAATTTCAGCCATACGGGGAATATCTATTAAGGGCTTTACCATAGATTTGGTAGATAGATATTGGCTGGCTTTGGCTATACTCACGGCATGATCTGCTACTCTTTCTAAGTCAGATACGGTCTTATAACCACAGCCGATTATCCTTAAATTTTTGGCAATGGGATGACGTAGAGCAATCATCTGCAAACACTGTTCTTCGATATCTAATTCCATTTTATCAATTATATCATCATTTTCAATTACCTTTGCCGCTAAATCCAAATCCTGTTCAACTAAAGACTTTATAGACATATCAATTGCTTCTTCGACTAAATTTGCCATCTTTGTCAGACTTTCCTTTAAACCGGTAAGTTCGTTATCAAAATATAATTTTTTCTCTTTCATATTCTCTTTTCTAATCATGACCTTTAATCCTTTATATTTATTCGTATATCGTAAACAGTATAGCGTATAGGCATTTGTCATTCCCGTGAAAACGGGAATCCATCTTTTTTTATCTCTCACCCCTGGATTCCCGCTTCCGCGGGAATCCAGGGAAGTATGATTTTTTTACTTTGTTCTTTTTACTACATAATATATAATTAGGTTTCTTTCTCTTATTTTCCTAACCGGTCAACCGGCTGACCATCTTCACGAGATACTAGATACGAATTCAGTTTTGCGCTTTTAGCTTTACACTTTATGTAATACGCCCCTACTTTTTTCTCTCTTTTATTTTCTTTACTATATACTAAATACTACATACTATATACTATTTTAAGCTTAATATATCAAAAATAGCAACATTTTTCAATAATTTTATATTCGTATCGCGTATTGCGTAAAGAAAGAGAAAACGGGAGACAGAAAAAATTACCGAGTAGAGAAAAGATTATTAGTAAATAGTTAAGGGGTGTATTGCTATACACCCCTCCACATTAACGAACTATTTTATAGGCAAAACGTCTGCTCCACCAAAAACTGATAACCGAAAACTTATTTTTATACTTATGAATATTTTTCTATACACTATACGCTATACGCTCCACGCTAATTACTTTATTTTCTCTTCTTAAGGGCAGCGCCTCCCAGGTAGGCCTCCTGGACTTTTTTATTACTCTTTAATTCGGAAGCTAATCCACTAATAGTAATATTCCCGGTTTCCAGCACATATCCCCTATCAGCGATACTTAATGCTTTACGGGCATTTTGTTCTACTAATAATATTGATATACCCTGATTATTAATTTCACGGATAATTTGGATAATTTGTTTTACTAATAAGGGAGCCAAACCCAGAGAAGGTTCATCCAGAAGTAAGATGCGGGGGGTGCTCATTAAACCTCTTCCCATTGCTAACATCTGCTGTTCACCACCTGATAATGTTCCGGATAATTGATTACGTCGCGCTTTAAGAATAGGAAATAAATCATAAACCCTTTCTTTAGATTCTTTAATATTCTTTTTGTCTTTTCTTCGAGTATATGCACCCAAATTAAGATTTTCATCGACTGTAAGAGTTGCAAATACTTTTCGACCCTCGGGTACGTGCGAAATGCCCCCCATAACTATTTTGAATGCCTTAACATTGTTAAGTTCTTGGTCACCTAACTTAATCTTTCCGCTGCGGATGGGCAATAACCCGGAGATAGCCCTTAAAAGAGTGCTTTTCCCGGCCCCATTTGCCCCTAATACGGTAACTATTTCACCCTCATCAACTGTAAGTGAAATTCCTTTAAGAGCTTCGATAGAACCATAAAATATTTTTAAATCTTCTACTTTCAACAATGTAGTCATATTACTATTCCTCCTCCTCTTCGTCTTTGCCTAAGTAAGCTTCAATTACTTGAGGATTACTATATACATCTTCGGGCAAACCTTCAGCAATTTTTTTACCTTCGTCCATTACTGTAACCCAATGAGAAATTCCCATTACTACATTCATATCGTGTTCGATAAGTAAAATAGTTAAATCTTCCTTTAATAAGAATTTTAAAAATATTATCAGGTCTTCAGATTCTTTATCATTTAGGCCGCTGCTTGGTTCGTCTAAAATTAATAAATCAGGATTAGAGGCTAAAGCTCGGCCTATTTCTAACATTCTCTGATTACCATAGGCAATGTTTTTTGCTAATTCATCTCGATATTTCCATAATCCGACCTGTTTAAGGCGGTCTTCAGCATTTTTCTTAATTTCCAATTCTTCTTTTTTTTGTCCGGGAGTTTGTAAAATAGAAGTCCAGGTTCCCTCATTACTACGGCAGTGCTGCCCTGCCATAACATTCTCCAGACAGGTCATATTGGAAAAAAGTCGAATATTTTGAAAAGTCCGCGCAATTCCCTTTTTTATAATCTGATGAGGTTTTTTACCGACAAGGTCTTCTCCCTTAAAGACAACTTTTCCACCATCAGCTTTATATATGCCGGTAACTACATTAAAAACAGTAGTTTTTCCTGCTCCGTTAGGGCCTATCAGGCTGCTTATTTGCCCTTGACTCACTTTAAGGTCAAAATTGTTTACTGCAGTTAAACCGCCGAATTTTTTAGTAAGTTTATCGGTTTGCAAAACAACTTTATTAATTTTATTTATTTCTTCATTTGCTTGTTTGGTTCTTATCATTGTTTCCATACTATTATTGTCTTTAGCCATTTTCATCTCCTGCTTTCATTAAAAGTGATTTGAATTTAACGGCTCCTCTTTTCCTGGGCCAAATACCACCGGGTTTAAAGACCATCATAGCCACCATGGCTGCTCCAAAAATTAGCATTCGGTATTGGGCGAAAGTTCGGAAAAATTCCGGGAAAAGGCTGATGGCAGCAGCCCCGATTAACACTCCGGGTATAGAACCCATTCCTCCGATTAATACAATACAGAAGAGCATGCAGGATTCCATAAAGTTAAAACTCTCCGGAGAAACCATCATTAATTTAGTAGCGTAAACATTACCGGCAACCCCGGCTAAACCTGCTCCTAAAACAAAAGCCAATAACTTATAATACCTAACATCAATCCCGGTAGCTTCTGCAGCAATTTCATCTTCTCGGATGCAGTTCCAGGCTCTTCCTATTCGCGAACGCTGCAAATTAACCAAACCGATGATGGTTAGGCCGACTATTAACCATATGAAATAATAAAATTTAGTAGAATTATCGACTACAAAGATACTCCCCAATGAAGGAAAATCAATTCCGAAAACCCCATTTGGACCACCGGTAATTCCAAATGGATTATTGTTTAAAGTAAGCCGGACAATTTCACCCATCCCGATAGTTACGATACACAGGTAATCTCCTCTTAAATGGATGATTGGAGAACAGACTAACCAGGCAAAAGCACCTGCTGCAATTGCACTTACTGGCAGTAAAATAATTATAGGAATTCCAAAGGTGGCATTAAGTATTGCGGTAGTGTAAGCACCGATAGCCATAAATCCAATATGTCCTAAATCAAAAAGCCCCACTTCTCCTAAAACAATATTTAAACTAAGTCCCAAAAGAGCATAGATGCCGAAGAAAAATAAAACATCTACCCAATAAGCATTTATTATAAAAGGTAATATTATAAATAAAATCGCTGCTAAGATAACCATCCAATTTTTAAATATACTATTTTTTTCTGTTATATTTTTGTTTAATTTCATATTTTCGCCCCTTTACACTTTTTCTGCAACTTTTTCACCCAAAAGACCTCTGGGGCGAAAAATTAATACTAATATTAAAACTAAAAATACAAACACATCCTTATAAGCGGTAGAAATGTAGGCAGATCCTAACATTTCCAATACTCCCAGGAGAAGTCCTCCCAGCATTGCACCCGGGATATTACCGATACCTCCCAGGATAGTAGCAGTAAAGGCTTTTAATCCATAATTCCATCCCATTATAAAACTAATCTTCCTATAGTACATACCTACCATTACTCCTGACATTCCGCCTAAAGCCGGGCCTAAAGCAAAAATAAAAAATATAATTGTTTCAATGTTTATCCCCATTAAGGCGGCAGTATCTCTATCCAAAGCACAAGCACGGATAGCTGCGCCAAAGGTAGTTTTTTGAACAATATAATATAAAAGTCCCATAAGCATAAAAGAAATCAATAAAATTATAACTTGTAATAAAGTAATTTTAAACTCTCCAATATTTAACATAATCGAAGGAACAACCTGTGAGGGATAAGCTTGCGGGCGCGGGCCCCAAGCAACCATTATCCCATTTTGTATAACAATTGAAGCACCTAATGCAGACACTACTGCGGGAAGCCGGCCTACTGAATATATTGGACGATAGGCAATTCGCTCTATTAAAGTACCGGCAATTCCTATGCCGATTGCGGCTATTAACATAGCCGCAATCATACCGCCCCATATACCAAAGGTGACGGTAACATAGGTAGAGCCAAATACGAGAAGGGTATATCCAAGATAAGAACCCAGGGCAAATAAGTCTCCGTGCGCAAAATTAATCAGCTTCATTACCCCGTATACCATGGAATACCCGAGAGCAATAAGAGCATAAAATGAACCTATGGTCAATCCGTTAAGTAACTGCTCTAATATGATTTTCATCTTCGTATCTTACCTCATTTTTATTTTATTTTCCGTAAATTCCGAAACTTCCATCTGCGTTTACTACATAAAGATTAATTCCGGTTCCTACACGGTCACCAATTTCATCAAAACTTATTGGACCGGTAATACTGGGGAATTTATCCATCTTATTTCTCAGATAATCAGCGATGACATCTGAATCGGTGGAACCAGATTTGTCAATAGCTTCTGCAAGTACGCAGAGAGCATCGGCAGCATAAACTGACCAGGGGCTGGATGGAAGAGTATTATATTTCGCCTTATAGGCTTCTTTAAATTCCATTGCTTCAGGGTTGGTAAAATATTCGATTAAGGCTTCCTGGGTTTGATAACAACCTGCAGCATACTCTAAACCGGCAATATTAATGAAATCTTCATTAATGGCTGCATCTCCGCCTACAAATACTGCCGTAATTCCGATATCGCGGGCTTGTCTGATTATTAATCCTGCTTCCGGGAAATAACCGGTGAAATAGAATATATCCGGATTAGTTTCTCTTAATTTAGTCAGAGGAACAGTATAATCAGATTCTCCGGGTGTAATTGCATCAAAGTAGACTAATTCTACCTCTCCAGCATCTATCTTAGGTTGTAAGGATTTTTTGGTATCTTCAGCAAGCCCCAAAGAGAAGGTTAGGTTATCATGCATAATGGCTATTTTTTTAGCATTAAAGAGGGGAACGACTTCATCTGCAAAAAATGCACCTTGAGTATCGGTTCTTCCACAAGTACGGAAGAAATACTTTAACCCTCTTTCGGTAAGACCGGTAACAGTTGCACCATAAGCAATATTTACTTTTTTATATTTTTCATATATATCAGAAGCAGGCTGGGTAATAGAAGAGCCGTAGGTTTGAATAGCAGCAACTACATCTTTCTGAGATGTTAACTTCGTTGCTGCTAAAGCACTTTGTTTGGGTTCACAAGCATCATCAACTACTCTAATTTCAATCATTCTGCCACCCAAAATTCCACCCTTTTCATTGATCATTTGAGCTGCAATTTCTACAGACTGTTTAGCCATTTCACCTTCAATTGCGGCTGCACCAGTAATTGGAGCTTGAAGACCGATTACTACCGGTGGTTTATCAGCAGCCATCACTCCCAAAGAAGCTACGCCAAGAGCCAATACTAACATACTAATAACTAACAAAAATTTTATTCTTTTCATTTTTAATTCTCCTTTAATTATTTTAAAATACATAAAAAAACAGATCATTTTAGCAAATTAATTAGCCATAACATTAGAGGTAACTTCTATTATATAGTTATTTAAGAAATCCTTTCACCTCCTTTTTTTTCTGTAAGAATAGTCACTCACAAAATTACAGTTACTAGGTACCTTTTTTAAATTTTGAGAAAAACCATCTGTAGATTATTTTTTGCCTAACCTATTTATCATATATATATTCTACAAAAAATTAAAAAACCCTTCTTTTATTGAATGAAATAAGTTTTATTATTTTATTTCTTATACTACTGAGGGTTCGATAATCAGTTCACCCCGTTCGAATCTTCCTATATCTAATTTATCTATAGGAAGAGAAGTCTTTCCTTCTAATATCAACTCCGCAATAAGTTTACTGGTTACAGGAGCTAACATAAATCCGTGTCCGCTAAATCCTATCGCCATGTAAAAACCTTCAACTTGAGGGTGTTCACCCAAGATTGGTTGAGCATCTGGGCTCATATTATACAATCCTGCCCATTGTCTAATCATACTTACCTCTTTTAATAGAGGCACAATAGTAGTCATTTTTTGAGCAATTTCTCGAGCAAATTGCCAACTTGTGCCAATATCGTAACCTTTCGGCTCATTGGGATCTCCACAGCCCATTAATATACTACCGTGGGGAGTCTGTTGACAATAGAAATTTCTGGAAAAAGACATCAACATCGGTCTGAATAAAGGGTCCAAAGGCTCAGTAACTAATATCTGGTGTCTTTGAGAATATACTGGCAAATCTACTCCAGCCATCTTTCCAATTGTTCCTGAGTATCCTCCGGCAGCATTTACTACAATAGGAGTTAATATCTTTTCTTTATCTGTTTTAACTGCCACTATCTTATTGTTTTCTGTTCCAATCTCTTTTACTTCAGTAAAGGTGTATATCTTTACACCTAATCTTTGGGCAGCTTCCGCATAAGCAAAATTGGTTTTAAAGGGATTGGCATGTCCATCGGTGGGACAAAAAGTGGCAGCTAATATTCCTTCGGCATTTAGAGGAGGGACAATTTCTTTTGCTTCATCAACTGAGATAAATCGGGCATCAATATCTAAAGATCGCTCTAAGGCAACATTCTTTTTAAACTGATTTACTTCTTTTTCGGTGTAAGCCAGTATAAGATAACCACCTTGGTTGAGCTCAATATCATAGTCCAGCTCCTGACTTAGATTTTCAAATATTTTAATACTTTCTCGAGCAAGGATACAGTTCATCTTGGTACCAAATTGTTGTCTGATCCCTGCTCCACATCTTCCGGTAGCTCCGCTGGATAGACTATTTTTCTCGAACAACACTACATCTTTACATCCCAATTTAGCCAAATTATAAGCAATGCTGCAACCGATAACTCCTCCACCAATTATTACCACACTTGCTCTTTTAATCATCGTCATCACCTGCCAGAGTCCCTAATTTTACCGGCTTGGTGGGGGGCCTAAAGGTAGGTATAGCTACCTCTTCTATGCTCTTATGGCAAAACTTAGCGATTTCCCTTAAGATAATCCTACGGCAAGTCGTGCCCTGACATCTTCCCATTCCCGCTCGGGTAACCCTTTTAATTTCATCAAGGGTAGTATAACCTTTTTCTAAGGCCTGTCTAATTTCTCCCCAGGTTACATCTTCACACTGACAAATTATTACATTGTCATCCATTGCGTTTATCCTCCGCTCTTATACTTCTAATCTTCATGGCCATATTTTTTGGAACTGATATGGAAATTATATTGGTCTTACTTTTAATCTTTAGGACTTTTACTACTTTTGCTTTACCAACTGTTTCTCCTGCCCTATCTAAGGCATAAATCTCTTCTCCTTTCTGGGGTAGAGGTAACATTTCATGAGGTAGTTTGATTAAAGATTTTTCATCTGAATAATTCTCGTCTATTACGAATATGGCCAGACCGGGGCAGGAACTGATACAAATCCCGCATCCGGTACACTTATCAAAATCGACCTGAGGTAAATCGTTTATATCTTTAAAGGGTTTTATTGCCCCAAGTTTACAGGATATGGCACAAGGGTCACAGGGTATCTTCTGAAAGCATTCTATTATGACTACTGGTCCTTTTGCTAATCTTTCTTTATTCGGAATTACTTTTTCTAAATCATCATCGGTTGGTATGCCAGTTCTTTCTAACATGGTTAATCCTTCCCCTCCTTTATCAGGGCTTTTTCCATACCTATCTTTATCTCTTCACTTAAAGGGTTAGCTCGCAATTCTTTTAATTCTGCTTTTAAGCTTTTATTTAACTTTGTAAAATTATCACATTTATATCCTAAGCTCGTGGCAGCATTTAAACCAGCAATTTGTCCTTCTAACATCGCACTACTGGCTTCTTCGATGCCGGCTACATCTCCAGCAATATAAATATTTTTTAAACTTGATTTCATATTATCATCTCTTAAAGCAACATAGCCTCCAAGTTCAGAAATATACTTCATCTGACAACCGGCCTGCCAGAGCAGATCAGAAAGTGGAGATAAGCCTATAGCTAAGCAGATAGTGTCAACTTGAAGTTCTTTTTCTGTCCCCGGAATAAATTCAAAATTTTTATTAATTTTAGAAATTACGGCTTTTTCTACACAGTCTGTACCATAAACTTCTTTAAGAGAATGAGAAGTATAGATAGGTACTCCCAAACGTCTAATCTTAGAGGCATGCACCAGATATCCGCCTATCTTGGGAAGGGCTTCCACTATTGCCTCTACCTTAATCCCGGCTTGCAGGAGCTGGTAGCTTACAATCAGACCGATATTGCCTGCCCCGACCATTAAAATATTATTACCCGGGACTACGCCGTAAAGATTCATTAAGGTCTGCACCGCCCCGGCACCATAGACTCCAGGCAAGTCGTTATTTACAAAAGGCAGCATATTCTCTGATGCACCGGTAGCTACAATAATTCTGTTGGCCTTTATTTTTTTTAATATATCACCATTAACTCCCTGGACAATGGTAATGACCTCATCTTCATAATGGCCGGTGACTGTAGCATTGGCGATGACTTCAATATTGTCATATTCCTTGATATCCTGGATCATCTTTTTGGCAATCTCTATGCCTCTGATCCCGGCAAACTGTTTTTCGGAACCAAAAAATTTATGGGTCTGTTTAATTAACTGTCCACCGAGTTCTAAACCGTCGTCAATAAGAATTACTTTTGCCCCTAAGGAAGCAGCATAAATTGCTGCTGATAATCCTGCGGGACCTCCTCCAATAATTGCTATATCGGTCATTTTCACTTAAAATCACCTTTCCCTTTTTGAGTTTCTACTTTCATCCCTTCTTCTAATTTAGTTACACAGGTTCTGATGTTGGGAATACCGTTTACTTTCATTTGACAAGCTGAACATTTTCCTATGGCACAAAAAAATCCTCTGGGGCGGTGATATTTAATGCTTCTGCTTAACACCTTTACTCCGGCAGCCACCAGGGCAGAAGCAATGGGTTCACCCTTATAGCCCTCTAATTCTTCCCCATCTAAGGTGAATTTTATCTTTTCTTTCTGATTAAATTCCAAAATGGGATGCTCTTTTATCCGCATACCTTCCTCCCTATATTTTAATATGATTACATTACTATTTTGTTTACTTTTTGGATTGCAATCATTTTATTATTACTTTAACATAAAGATAGCGGCCATACGGCCGGTATTTCCCTTATCCCTTCGGTAGGAAAAGAAAAGTTCAGGGTAATCTGCCGTACAAATCTCATTAACAAAAATATTCTTTTCCTCCACTCCTCCTTTAATTAATTGCCCATAGTTTGCTTTTCTTAAATCAAGGCTCCTCCCGCTCTTGTTTTGCAGGGAAATTGGTTCACCATTATATTTAATTTCATTTAACCAATAATCATCAATTTTATTTTCCTCTTTAATGCAATAACAGCAGGGACCAATGGAGGGAAAAATGGCAGCTAAGCAGGAGCGGGGATGGCTCTCAAAGATTTTTTTCATCTTGAACAAAGTTTTTAAGGTTAATTCCAATTCTGTTCCCTTTCTTCCACTATGAATTAGGGCAATAGCTTTTTTGACAGGGTCTAAAATAAAAATAGGTACACAATCAGCATAACACATTAGAAGCGGTATACCGGGGATATCTGTAATTAAGGCATCGGTTTGTGCGATTCCCTTAGAATATTTAAAGGCTCCCTTACCTTTATCTTCTTTTCTTACTAAGCTTATTTTATCTTTATGGACTTGCTGGGCAGTTATCGTGGTTCGATAATCAATGTTTAAAGAATCTAAAATTATTTTTCTGTTTTCTGCTACGCGGCTTTCTTCATCACCTACATTATAGGATAAATTAAGGTTATCAAAGGGGGTTCTGCTTACCCCACCTGTTCGAGTAGTAAAAGCATTTACTACTAAGTTGGTGTTGTCCAATTCTCTACAGTTGAAATATTTTATTTGTCCAAGTTCTTTTAATTCAAAATCCTGGTTCAAATTATCTCTACTTTTTGCAAATATTTTTTACTACTTATACTGTATCAAAATAAAAAAGGGTAAGATACTCCAACGGAATTTCTTACCCTGTCTTTTTACCTGAGAGATTTTTCCAGAATATTGGAAATTACCCCTTCGGTGTTTATTAAAAAACCTTCCAGAGTTCTGTCCGGCAATGGTCCTTTTGCCTGAGAGTTTAAATGTATCATACATCTTGCCCCTTCGGCTTCTTCTCCGTAACAGAAAAGACCTCTCCCATTACTTTCATCCAGAATAAAAATTTATTTAATTGTACTAATCTCGATTCAAAATAGTTTTATATAGTATAACATATTTAGGTAAAAATAAAACGCTATTCTTTTCACTAAAGACTAATTTTCATCTCCAACAACAATTGGGAACATATTTTTTGGCTTTTTCCGATAATTCCTGAATCTTTTCATCAGAATAGGGTTTTATTTTTTGAAAAGAAGGATCGAGGGTCTTCTCTAAAGGAGAGAAATTTTGTAAGACATATTTTTTTGCCCCAGCAATATACCTAGCAATTTCCATAATAGTCTCATCGGAGTGCAATAAAGGCACGACAGTAGTACGAAATTCATAATCAATTTTTGAGTTCATTATTAATTCAATACTATTTTTTACCTTCTCCATCATCATCTTATCTATAATACCCGCGGCTTTAGAATAATTACCAAAATCTAATGATGACTTAATATCCAGGGCAATATAATCCACCAAACCAAAATCTATGAGATTTTCTAATAATTTCGGATTAGTACCATTAGTATCCAGCTTTATTAAAAAACCTTTATCCTTTATTCCTTTAAAATATACAGGTAAATCGGGGTATAGGGTGGGCTCTCCTCCACTCATACATATGCCATCGATAAAATCTTTTCTCTCTAAAAGATAACTGTCTATTTCTTTTTGAGGAATATTTTTAAAATTATCCGGATGTAATATTAAATCACAATTATAGCAGAAGGGACATCTAAAATTACATAAAGGGAGATACAAAGTAGAAACAATTTTCCCCTCCCAATCAATCAGAGAGGTCTCAATCATTTGTTTTATGGTAATATTCAAATTGCTGCTTCCTCTCTAATTTCCTCCAAGCGAGGGGTCTTTCCTCTCCATATTTTGATCTCATTATCATTATTGTCTAAGACTACTATAGAAGGAGTGGATGCAATATCATAATAACTTGCTTCCGCCAGACCATCAACCGTATCTACATCAAAATATTGAACCTCCCTCTCTTTTTCCAATTGTTTTCCCAGATTTTTGGCTTCCGGACAATGAGGACAGTTTTTTTGCCAGAATATTTTTATTTTCATGGTATTTTCACTCTTTCCTAAATTTTACTTTTAACTTTATAATTTCCGGAATGTCGGTCTTTTAGTTCACCGATCTTATTTTTATTCCAGTTAGTTATTTTGCTATAATATCCCACTATCCTGGTTACTCCATATACATCTTCACTCCCACATCCATTACAATCCTCCTGTAATCCTCTGCTAACTTCACTACAGGTATTGCATATGGTAAACTCAGGCGAAATAGTAAGTTGAGAACACTGAGTATGTTCCCAAACTTTTTTAACTAAATTATAGATACTCTCTGGTGAAGGTCGACTTTCTCCTACAAAGGCATGAATTATCGCCCCGCTCTTGATTAAAGGATGGAACTTACTCTGTTTAATAATTCGAGTGATCAAATCTACCGGCGCTGAAGCAGCAAAATGGATACTATTGGTATAATAACTTTCGTCTCCATTGGAATTTCCTTTTATAACTTTTTTACTATCTGGAAATTCCTGTAAATCGATTTTAGCTAACCTTCCCGCCGCGCTTTCAGCGGGAGATTCCTCTAAGGATAATTTTAAATTAAACTTCTCACTATACTCTCTGCATTTTAAACTCATAAAAGATACAATTTTTAACCCTAACTTAAAAACATCCTCGCTTTCATGCAGTTGTTTACCGGTAATATGCTGGACTGCTTCGTTCAATCCGATTAATCCTATTAAGTAAGTTCCTTCATCTAAATTTACGTAAGGTCTGCCATCCTGGGCTATCTTGCCTATCTGCCATAAAGGTCCGCTGGGATTTTCCATCATCATCTCTAAAAACTTTTTCTTCTGTAAATGAGCTCGAACCGCCAAACATAAAGCCTGATCGGTTTTTTCGAAAAATAATTTTAAATTATCTTCATCGTTCAAATTAAGAGAAGATCCGGAAATTTTATTATTAGGAAAGGTCCTATAGGCGCATTGAGGCAGGTTGATGGTAACATTCTGTATTCCGGCAAATCTTAACTTTTCCGGATACTGTATCATTTCTTGATCGGTTATCTCTGTTTTTAATCGGCAGCAAGCGGCCAAACTTATATCTTCCCTATCAAAAATAAAATAAGGTGAACCGTTCTCAGAAGCTATTTCACAGGCATATTTTAATAATTTTTTCTGTTCTGGGTCCTCGAAAGATTTGCTATCGATGTGCAGATCCATTTTAGGAAAAGCAAAAACTTTTCCGTGGTAATCCCCTTCTCTCCAAACCTCCATCAAAGCCCTTAAAAATAGTTGGGATTCTTTCTCGTATTCTCCATAAGTTTTTCCGGTATATTTCCCTCCCGGTCCGATTGCCGGTATATTTCTAAGATAGTGGGGAATATCGAGGTGAACATTGAAATCCAGGAAAAGACTCTGCCCTCCTCTTGAAAAGGCATTTTGTGAACCGCTAAATATTAAATATTGAGCTTCTTGTTTTATTTCTTTAAAAGGCAGATTTACCAAAAAGGGGGCATACATAATATTTAAATAACCAATACCTAAAGCGCCCGCGTAATAGGCCTGCATAGAAGCCAGAAAAGTGTTTAAATGTCCGGTTAAGGTTCTGGTATGCCTGGCCGGGGCGGAAGAAGTATCTAAATTTTCTAATTCAAGACCATATTTTTTTAAAAATTCGAGAGAATGACCGGAACAATAAATTCTTGGGTAGCCCAAATCATGAATATGAATCCAGCCTTTTAAATGGGCATTAGATACTTCTTTGGAAAAAACTTCCTGTAGCATATATTGTTTGATAGTATTTTCAGCAATGGTCAAATTTATAGCTTCCGGATTATTGGTTCCAATATTACTATTTTCTTTGCTCTTGGACAAGAATAATTGTTTTAAATCAAAGGTAGGCATCCCGATGATCTTTTGCTTTCTCCACTTATGTTCATATCCTCTGTTAAACAGTTCATTGTCAACCAATTCTCTAATCAAGGAGGTGGAAATCTCGCTCAAGCATAAATCGACTATCTTTTTTTCTACTGCCTTGGCTATCTTTGTAGAAACATTTAAAGGCAGCTCCGCTTCTTTAACTAAAGCTCGAATAATTTTTTGCCTATCCCAGGGGGAAATATTCTCAGAGGTTGGAGTGGAAACCAACAGAGAAAGATCAGTTGTGCTTTCATGGTTTTCTACCTTTTTTCTAACTTTTAAGCTCTCTCTAATTCTACTCCTTTTATTCCGATATAAAATATAGGCCTTTGCAACCTTTACCATGCCTTCTCTAATTAAGACCTCTTCTACTACATCCTGAACTTCTTCTACTTGCGGAACCTTATCCTTAAATCTTTTTTCTAATTTTATAATTACCTGATCGGTTACTTTTTCTGATATAGTTTTATTTTTTTCTCCTGCTGCTAACATAGCAGCAAAAATAGCTTCGGTTATCTTCTTTTTATCAAATTCTACTAATTGGCCTTCTCTCTTTTTGATGGTCTGTATCATTTTGAAACCTCATTATAAAATATAGTTGTTAAATTAAATTATTTTTTCTATTTGGTAATCTTCCTTATCTCTTTTACGAAGCTGCTTAGATCTTTAAACTGCCTGTATACTGAGGCAAATCTTACGTAAGCTACTTCATCTAAATCTCGTAATCTGGAGATAACCAATTCTCCAATTAGATTACTCTTAATTTCATCCACTCCTTCACTTTTTATGATCTCTTCTATGTTGTTTACTAAATTATTTATAGTCTCTATACTAATTGGTCTTTTTTCACAGGCTTTGATAATACCGTTGGTAATCTTTTCCCGAGAAAAAGGCTCCCTCCGACCATCTTTTTTTATTACCATCAGAGGAATTAAACCAATTCTTTCGTAAGTAGTGAATCTTTTATTGCATTTTTTACAAATTCTTCTTCTTCTAACTACTAATCCATTTTCTATGTGCCTGGATTCAATTACCCCGGTATCGTAATAACCACAATAAGGACATTTCATCTTGCACCCCTAAATGTAGGATTATATTTATAATAATACACTAAATATGGGATGTCAAGAAAATATTTCGTAATAATGAGTATATAGTATAGCGTAGAGAATAACTAGTATCGAGTATATAGTATCTCGTATCTCGTGAATCGTATCTAGTTTAGGATT
>JAHJOY010000185.1 GCA_018819665.1 bacterium | reverse complement strand
GGCACAGTGGGCTGCACTTACTCAAAAGAATTTTGGGAAAATCAAGATGGCAATGACCCTGCTGTTTTTCGGATTAGCCGGGTTGCTGCTCTACAGCGGAATTTTTTACTAAAAACCGTGAATTTGTAACTTGTATTTAATACTAACGTATTATTAAATAGACAGGCGAGACGCCTGTCCTACGGAGGGTAGACACAAGGTCTACCCCTACTAATTTAATAATTAAAACCGAGAACTGAAAACTGTCAACTGAAAACTTGTATTTAAATCTAACGACTAATCTAATTGGTGAATTGGTGAATTGGTGAATTGGCAAATTGATAAGGAGGTATTTAAAAATGATTTTTTGGTTAAGGGATAAAAAGAATAATCTTTTAATTGTTTTATTAATAATTGCTTTTTTGGTTTCTTTTTACTCATCTGCCTTTTCTTCATCTTTTAAAAAAGGTTTCCCAGCCCCCACCTTTACCCTTAAGACTATAGATGGAGAAACCTTTAATTTAGAAGATTACAAAGAAAAACAGAAACTCCTTATTCTTTACTTTTGTAATAATGAGAATAAGGATTCAGTATGCGGGATAGAAGAGCTGGCTGAGTATTTTGAAAAGCATATCATTGAAGAAAAATACCAGGTAATTATGATAAATACCCATAAAGACCTGAAAGAAGAAGATATTACTCAGATTAAAGAATTTTGGACTGATAAAAAAATATCTTTTACTATACTGTTAGACAACCAGGATGAAGTAAGCAATCTTTACAACATTGAAATTTTGCCTACTACTATCTTCTTAGCCAATAATTTGGTAGTAAAGAGAGTCTATCCGGGTTTACTTTCCAAACAACAAAATTTAATGTTCCAATATATCAGTTATTTTTTAGAAGCTAAAGAAAAAGGTGCTCCCAAAAAAGAGACCAAAGAGGATGATGGTTGTGACGATGGAGTATGTCCTCCTCCGACTGGGTATTAGAAAAGTATATTTACCATAATTACCATAAAATATATAAAATTACCTAACATAAAGGAGAAATTATTTAATGAGAAAAAACTATAAATATATATTCCGAATAGGGATATTTTTTATATTATTATCAATGAGTGGATGCATTTTCTCTCCCACTCCTACTGGAGGAATTAGTGGAACAGTTACCGATAACCAAAGCGGTGAACCTTTAGCGGAAGTATTAATTAGTGCAGGGAATGTTAGCACTACCTCTGATGATTTAGGAAATTATATTTTAAACAAGGTTCCTATAGGCAATAGAGAAGTTACGGTTGTTTTGAATGGCTATTACAGTCAGACTAAAAGTATTGAAATAATTGAAGATGAAATTACAGAATTGGATTTTCAACTTATACCCTTTTCTCAGGAAAATCAACGGGTGGTAATGGTGGAGTTATATATAGCTATAGGTTGTCACAACTGCGAACTCGTTGAGCCGATATTAGAACAATTAGTAGGAGAATATGGGTTTGACCAAATGATATTGGTAGAAGAAGCACCTTGGGGGGATTATTCTACTCCGGAAATTTCTGATCGGTATAAATGGTATTTACCTGATAGTGCAGATAGAGGCGTACCCAATATATTATTTAATGGAATAAATGAAAATTGGATTCATGGTTATGCTAATTACCAAACTATAAAGAGTAAAATTGATGCTGAATTGGCCAAGGGAGCAAAAATTGTTATTACTGTAGATTCCAGAAATAGTGATTCAAACACAACAACTATTACCGGGACTATAGAAAATGTAAGTTCTTCTACTTTAAATAATTTAGAGATAAACGGAATGGTTTTTAAAGAACGGCAAGCGGTAAATTTAAAATATTCAGTATTTGATATTTTTGAAGAACAAAAAGTTCCAGTGGATTCTCTTGCCCCTGGAAATATTATTGAATTTTCCTTTACTCTGGAAGACTTTGATTGGGTAACCGATAATGTCCATGGAGTTATCTTTGTTCAGGCACCGGGAAGCCCAACTAAGGAGATTTTACAGGCAGCTTATGTGGAATAGTAATTAGTATCGCGTATTGCGTATCGCGTATTGCGTAAAGCTAGCGTAGAGCGTATAGCGTTTAGCGTATAGAAAGAAAGTTGCAGGTTACAGGTTGCAAGTTAATGGAAAGCCCAAAACGGTAGGGGCGTATTGCAATACGCCCTCTCTTGCAATAACAATTTATTTTAGTTACGTAGGACAGGCGTTCCCCGTTTTCACGAGGAGAGGCCCGCCTGTCTATGTAAAATGTAGGGGTTTGATTTATCAAACCCGTTTCGGGGCGGATAAATCCGCCCCCTACATTAAAAACAATTTTTTGAATGAAATAATTTTGAATTATGGTTTTTTTGTTTTTTGTTTAATAATGTAGAGGCACGGCGTGCCGTGTCTACTCTTTCACCACAGCAACGCTGT
>JAHJOY010000184.1 GCA_018819665.1 bacterium | reverse complement strand
TGGGCTATATTGTCAAATAAAGATACATATTATTTGGGAGAAGGATTTCTTCAGGGTTATAATGAACTGACTTATGAAGAAAAAAATATATTGCCGATTGCAATTGCAAGAGCGAGTTTGTTTTTTATATGTACAGCTTCATTTATATCTAACCCTGTTATTGAGCTTAGGGATCAAGTGTTAAAACAAGAGCCATTTATTAACTGGGTACTATCAAAAGGTAAAGAAGAAATTAAAAAAATGTGTAAAATGTAGGTTTCATATTATTATAATAAGTCTATAGAGTCCAGAACGCTACATAGCAGAATATTTAAGTTATAGCTCAGTGGTCTACACTACGGGACATACCCTCTGTCACCAGGCTTGCAAGGGGTTAGGTCAAAAAATAGGGACACCTATTTTCTTTGTCATCGATTATAAGAGATAATGGGGTCTTCACAAGTTCGCAAATCATTGAAGAGTCACTGAAATAAAAATGGATGAAATAAATAAAAGGATTTTTAAAACTTTGTGCGTGCTTTTGAGAAGCTTTATATAATAATCTTTAAATGGTATAGGTATGATGAAAATTAAAAAAATTAAGACAAAATCAATCATTGTAAAATCAAATCTACCGGACGGAAATTTTGTTATAAACCCTTATGTTGGATGTACGCATGGTTGTAAATATTGTTATGCAAGATTTATGAAAAGATTTACAAGTCATACCGAACCATGGGGTTCTTTTGTTGATGTAAAGATTAATGCTCCTGACTTGATTCCAAAAAATACAAATAAATACAGGGGAAAATCCATAACAATTAGTTCTGTTACAGATCCCTACCAACCAATTGAGGGAAAATATAAACTCACCAGAAAAATTATTGAAAGACTTATACCACTTCAACCACATTTAAATTTGATTACCAAGTCAGATTTAGTAGTTAGAGATATTGATTTATTTAAGCAATTTAAAAATTGCATTGTAGCTCTTTCTTTTTCAATTACAGACGAAAAACTAAGGAAACAAATAGAGCCTCTATCATCTCCAGCGGAACAAAAAATAAATGCTTTGAAAGAGCTCCATAAAGCGAAAATACCCACAGCCCTTTTTATCTCTCCGATCTTTTCACAAATAACGGATTGGGAAAAAATAATCAATCAAACCAAATCTTTTGTGGATGAATATTGGTTTGAAAACCTAAATCTTTATCCCTCTATCAAAAGTGAAATTTTTAGATTTCTTAGAAAGAATAGGCCAGAACTTGTTGAAAAATACAAAAAAATCTACTCGAAAAATAGTAATTATTGGGATATTGAAGAAAATAAAATAAAAGAATTCTGTAAAAAGAATAAAGTTAGTTATAAAATCTATTTTCATCATAAGAGAAAAG
This sequence comes from bacterium, assembly GCA_018819665.1. GTDB lineage: Bacteria > Atribacterota > Phoenicimicrobiia > Phoenicimicrobiales > Phoenicimicrobiaceae > Sediminicultor. The sequence continues at coordinate 3,536 of JAHJOY010000184.1, read as the reverse complement.
ATACTTGAGATGACAGGACGGTTCTTTGTTATTTTTTATTTTTTATTTGTCTTATCTATAGAAATACTATAAAATTAATACGTATGGAAAAAATAATTTAAAGGTGAGATGATATGAAGAAGAAAGAATATGATATTATCATTATTGGTGCAGGACCGGCCGGGATTTTTACCGCTCTTGAGCTAACCAGGAAAAATAATGTTTCAGTATTGATATTAGAAAAAGGAAATGAGATTGAAAAAAGAGAGTGCCTGATGAGAAGTAAAAACGGCGGATGTTTTCATTGTTCTCCCTGTGCAATAATTTCCGGATGGGGAGGAGCCGGTGCCTTTAGTGACGGTAAATTAAATTTATCTACCGAAATTGGAGGACAGTTAGATAATTATATTGATAAAGATAAGGTAGCTGAATTAATTGAATATGTTGATGATATTTACCTTGAATTCGGAGCAGATAAAACTGTTTACGGCACAGATGAAGAGGAGATAGATATTATTAAGAAAGAAGCTTCTCTGGCAAAATTGAAACTGATACCTACCAGAATCAGGCATTTAGGGACAGAAAAATGTGTAGAAATATTAAAGAAGATGCAGGATTATTTAAAGACTAAAATTGACATCAAGACTAATGCCAAGGTTAAAAGAATATTATTGGAAAAAGAAAGAGCAATAGGAATTGAGACGGTAAAAGGTGAAATAATAAAAGGAAAATATATAGTAGCTATGCCAGGGAGGGCTGGTTCAGAATGGCTTAAAGAGCAGGCAGAAGATATGGGCATAAAAATAGCTAATAATCCGGTAGATGTTGGAGTAAGGGTTGAAGTTCCGGCTGTTGTTATTAAACGCTTAACAGATGCGATATATGAATCAAAACTGGTTTATTATACTCAGAAATTTGACGATAGAGTCCGTACTTTCTGCATGTGCCCTTACGGTGAAGTGGTTACTGAATTTAATGACGGCATTACTTCGGTAAATGGACACAGTTATCAGGAACATCGGACTGATAATACTAATTTTGCCGTATTAGTAAGTACCAATTTTACTGAACCTTTCAAAGAACCGATTGCCTATGGAAAATATATTGCCCATCTGGCTAATATTTTAAGCGGAGGAGTTATTGTGCAAAGATTGGGGGATTTGGAGTTAGGCAGGAGATCTACACCGGACAGACTCAAACATTCTATAGTTACTCCTACTCTAAAAGAAGCTACTCCGGGGGACCTCAGCTTTGTCCTGCCCTATAGAATACTTTCCGGCATCCTGGAAATGCTAAAAGCCATGGATAAAATTGCTCCCGGGGTCTATTCTAAACATACCCTGTTGTATGGAGTAGAAGTAAAATTTTATTCTTCGCGCTTAGAACTTTCCGACTGTTTAGAGACAAAAGTTACCAATCTATTTGCTGCTGGTGATGGTGCCGGTATAACCCGGGGGCTTATTCAAGCTTCTACCTCAGGGATTATAGTAGCAGACGAAATATTGAAAAGGAGAAATAAGAATAAATAAATTATGAAAATACTTTTAACTAATGATGATGGAATATATTCGGAAGGGATTCAAATATTAAAAAAGCAGTTGGATAATATGGCAGAGGTTACGGTAATTGCTCCCGATAGAGAAAGAAGTACCATAGGCCATGCTATGACTCTGCGTAAACCTTTGAGAGTTAGGAAAGTAAAAATAAACGGTGATTTTTGGGGATTTTCCTTAGACGGCACGCCGGCGGATTGCGTTATTATTGGCTTATTGGAAATTATGAAAGACGAAAAGCCTGATCTGATTGTATCAGGAATTAACCGGGGACCGAATCTGGGAGATGATATTTTCTATTCGGGTACAGTTTCGGCAGCAGTGGAGGGAGCGATGAGGAATATTCCTTCTTTAGCTGTTTCCATTGCCGGCTTTGAAGATTTTAAATTTGAATCGGCCGCCTTATTTACTAAAAAGATAGCTTCTAATCTGATGAAAAATAATTTGCCCTCAAATTTAGTCTTAAATGTTAATTTTCCCAATATCGATTATGAAGAAATTAAAGGGGTAGAAATAACCAGACACGGGAAAAGAGTATATCAGGATGAAGTGAAGATAATACATGACCCTCAGGGGACTACCCATTATTGGCTGGGAGGAGAGCTGCCTGAAGGAAATATAGAACCCGATACTGATTTTGAAGCAATTTATAATAATAAGGTGTCTATAACCCCGCTTTCTTTAGATTTAACCAATTATCAGATGATGCCTAAAGTCAAAGATTGGGCAAAAAAATGGAATTTTAAATAGAAGATTATAGTTCGGAGAAATTAAAGAGATGAATGAACAGATATATTTAATTTTAATTTTAGTTTTTATAATTTTGGTACTTTCCAGATTTATAGTAAGGCTGTACAATACTGATAACCCGAAAGCCAAGGGAGCAATCTTTTTTTTTCGCATGCTGCTCGGATTCCTGATAGCTATGCTCGTTTTTGTTATAGTAGAAACGATAAGGGGTAATAATGTTGTAGAACGTTTTTTCGGAAGTTAAACAGCGAATACTAATATAAGAAGAAGTGGTTTTTATGGATTTTGAAAAAGCACGGGAAGAGATGATAAGGCATCAGATAAAGGGAAGGGGCATCAGAGACGAAAGGGTTCTTTCAGCTATGAGCAGTATTCCCCGGGAAATATTTGTCTTAGAGGGAGAAAAAGATAATGCCTATCTGGATTGCCCTTTGCCCATAAGTATGGGGCAGACCATCTCTCAACCTTTTATGGTTGCCTTAATGACTCAATGCCTTTCTCTTAAAGGTTCGGAAACTGTTTTGGAAGTGGGAACCGGTTCAGGTTATCAGGCGGTGATTTTGTCTAAATTAGCTAAAATGGTTTATACCATAGAACGCTTCAGTGCCCTGGCAGATAGAGCGGAAAAAATACTTAAGGAATTAGAAATAAAAAACGTTAAAGTAATCGTAGGAGACGGGAGCAAGGGCTTGGAGGAATATTCTCCTTATGATGGCATTATAGTCACTGCGGGGGCTCCGGAAATACCGAGAAGTTTAATAGATCAATTAGATGAAAAGGGAAGAATAGTAATCCCCGTAGGTAATTCTTTTTCTCAGGATCTACTGCTGGGCATTAAAGAAAAAGGTAAATTAAAAATATCAAATTATGGCGGATGTGTTTTTGTCCCCTTAGTGGGCAAATATGGTTGGTAGTAATAAAAAATGGAGCGGGAAACGGGGTTCGAACCCGCGACCTTTGGCTTGGGAAGCCAACGCTCTACCACCTGAGCCATTCCCGCAATTATTTTGTCTCAGATATTATACCTAAATATTGATAAATTATCAACTAATTTTTCGTATCGAGTATTGCGTATTGCGTATTGCGTGAAGATAAAGAAGATAGGAAAACAAAAGCAATAAATATTCTTTTCTTTATCTAACTACCCCACTAAATTTTACATTAACATAGTAAAGATATCGCGTATCGTATATCGAGTATCGCGTGAAGAAAATTAGGATTCAGGGGTAGGGTAGGGGCACAATGCATCGTGCC
>JAHJOY010000183.1 GCA_018819665.1 bacterium | reverse complement strand
TAAATTATCGGTCATAAATTGTAAAGAATATATTGAAACAGGTGAGTTTCCTTTAGATGCTATACGGAATAAAAGGGATTCTTCTATAGTGATAGGCACGAAATTAATAAAAAATGATAAAGCCGATGCTTTTATTTCTGCCGGAAATAGTGGGGCGGTTATGGCCGCGGCATTATTGGAGTTAGGGTGTATTCCTCAAATACGCCGTCCAACCATTGGTGCCATATTGCCCTCGACAAAAGGGAAAGTATTGGTATTAGATGTAGGTGCAAATGTTGATTGCAAGCCGGAACATCTACCCCAATTTGCCCTTATAGGAAGTAAATACGCTAAATATATTTTAGGAATAGAAAATCCAAAAATAGGATTGCTAAATATTGGTGAAGAAGAAAATAAGGGAAATAAATTCGCTCAAAATGCTTATAAAAATTTAAAAAATGCCAATATTAATTTTGTGGGGAATATCGAAGGTAAGGATATTTTTAAGGGAAAAGTAGATGTAGTAGTATGTGATGGATTTACTGGCAACATATTATTAAAATCTCTTGAAGGTTTAGCAAAATTGCTTTTAACTGAGGTTAATAGTATGGTAATCAGCCAACTTCCCCAAAATCAAGAAATGGATAAATTAAAGGAAAAATTTATGAATTTGGTAAAAATGACCGATTATACAGAATATGGCGGATCTCCCCTATTAGGTGTAAACGGATTATGCTTTATATGTCATGGACGGTCTAAAGCAAAAACTTTTAAAAATGCTATACTTAATACCGGTAAATTTATTGATGCTGACATAGTTGGGCACTTTAAAGAGATATAAATACAAAGAAAATAGTTCACTAACAAGAAGGGAAAAATATTAATTAATGAAAAATGTTAAAATAATTGGAACAGGTTCTTATGTTCCCACAAAAGTTCTAACCAATGAAGATTTGGAAAAAATGGTTGATACAAATCACGAATGGATTATCACCAGAACCGGCATCGCTGAACGCCGCATAGCTGAAGACAATGAAACTACTTCAGATGTAGCTGCAAAGGCAGCTTTGAAAGCGCTAAAAGATTCAAATATTAAACCTGGGGAGATTGATTTAATAATTGTCGCTACCAATTCTCCGGATATGGTTTTTCCGGCTACCGCTTGCCTGGTTCAAAAGAAAATTAAGGCTGTAAATGCCGCAACCTTTGATCTGCAAGCAGGCTGCACCGGTTCGGTTTATGCCCTAATTACTGCCTGGCAGTATATTGCTACCGGTTTTTATGATAATGTTTTGATAATTGGAGCAGAAACTCTCTCAAAATTCGTTGACTGGACTGATAGAAATACTTGTGTTCTTTTTGGCGATGGAGCAGGGGCGGCTGTTTTAAAAGCTGACCAGGAGAAAGGATTCCTTTCTGGTTGTTTGAGAGGAGATGGGTCAAACGATGATTTGATTATATTACCAGCCGGGCTTTCCAAGAACCCTGCCTCTCATGAAACTGTAGAAAAGAAAATGCATTATGTGAAGATGAAAGGAAATGAAGTATTCAAACTTGCGGTTAAACACATGAAAAGGATAACTGTAAAAACTTTGGGCAAATGTAATCTTTCGGTAGAAGATATAGATTGTTTTATTCCGCATCAAGCTAATATTAGAATTATTTCTGCCCTGACAAGAGTTTTGAAAATAAAAAAAGATAAAGTTTTTGTAAATCTAAATAAATACGGGAATACCTCGGCTGCTTCGGTTATGATTGCTCTTGATGAAGCAGTAAAAGAAGGTAAGATTAAAAATGGTGATATCGTAGCACTGACCGCATTTGGTGCCGGCCTAACTTATGGAACCATTGTGTTAAAATGGTAAAACATAAAAACTTCTGATGGGTACTGGAAGATTTTAACAAGAAAGGATATAAATAAAATATGGAAAAAATTGCTTTTGTATTCCCTGGTCAGGGTTCTCAAAAAATAGGAATGGGAAAAGATTTAATAGAAAACTACCCGGAAGCAAAAATTTTATTTAATAAAGCTAATACAGCTCTAAAAGAAGAAGGAGTAGATATTGGTAAAATCTGTTTCGAAGGACCAGAGGAAGAATTAAAAAATACGGTTAACGCTCAACCGGCAATTTTAACTATCAGTACAATTTTGTATAAATTGTTAAGAAAAAATAAAATTAAACCCTCTATAGTTGCCGGACATAGTTTAGGAGAATATTCAGCACTGGTAGCTAGTTCTGCTATTAAGTTTGAAGATGCAGTGAAGTTAGTAAGGAAAAGAGGAGAATACATGCAGAGTGCAACTCCGGCAGGAACTGGTTCAATGTTAGCAATTATCGGCTTAGGTAAAGATGAGATAAGTAAAATGTGTGAAGAAATTAATGATGTTGGGATAATAGAAATTGCTAACTATAATTCTCCAACTCAAATTGTGGTTTCTGGTGAAATTAAAGCGTTGGAGAAGTTATCAGTAATGGCCAAAGAGAAAGGAGCAAGAATGGTAATACCCTTAAAAGTAAGCGCTCCTTTTCACTCATCATTAATGGAGACAGCCAAAGAGAATTTAGCAAGATATTTAGAAAAAGTAAAAATAAATAATCCTAAAATACCTGTAAGTTGTAATGTTAGTGCTGGTTATATTAACAATAAAGAAGAGGTTAAATCAGCTCTAATCAAACAAATGACTCATCCTGTAAAGTGGGTTGATTCTATAATAAAAATGAATTCCGAAGGTATTAATTATTTTATAGAGGTAGGCCCCGGGCAAGTGTTGAAAGGATTAATTAAGCAAATTATTCCTGAGTCTAAAGTCTTTAATGTATTTGATTCAAATTCTCTTCAAAATGTAGTTGAAAAAATGGAGGAGGTCTTATAAAATGGGACTATCTGGGAAGGTTGCCTTAATTACCGGATCAGCTCGGGGAATAGGAAAGGCTATTGCCCAGGAATTGGCCAATCATGGAGCAAATATAGTTGTTAATGATATTCTACCAAAAAATGAAATCGATAAAACTTTGGAAGAAATCAAAAAAAGTGGTAATATAGCGATTGGGATAAAAGCTGATATAACTGTATTTGATGAAGTTAATAGAATGATGAAAGAGATTATAAATAAATTTGGGAAAATAGATATATTAGTAAATAATGCTGGAATAACCCGAGATGCTCTTTTAATCAGGATGAGAGAAGAGGATTGGGATGCAGTGATAAGAATAAATCTAAAAGGTACTTTTAATTGTTCCAAGGCTGTGGCAAAATATATGATGAAGCAGAAGAGCAATGACAAAATTATAAATATATCCTCGGTTATCGGATTAGTGGGAAATATCGGACAGGCTAATTACGCCGCATCAAAAGCGGGGATAATAGGATTAACCAAATCAATGGCAAAAGAACTTGCTTCAAGAAGTATAAATGTAAATGCTATTGCACCTGGATTTATTGAGACAGATATGACTAAAAAATTATCGGAAAAAGTTAGACAGGATCTCCAACAACATATCCCTTTGAAAAGATTGGGTACTGTAGAAGATATCGCAAAAGTGGTATATTTTTTAGTTTCCGATGCAGCAAATTACATTACCGGGCAAGTTATAAATGTCGATGGCGGTATGGTAATGTGAAAGGAGGTGAAAGGATAGAATGGAATCTATAGATAGAGTAAAAAAGATAATCGTAGATCAATTAGGAGTTGATGAAAGTAAAATTACGGAAGATTCTTCTTTTGTTGATGATCTGGTTTTAGATTCTTTAGATATAGTTGAACCGATAATGACTTTTGAGGAAGAATTTGATATAGAAATTCCAGATAAAGATGCGGAAAAAATTAAGACTGTTGGAGATACTATAAATGAAATAAGAAAAAGGGAAGGTATTCAGAAATGAGAAATATGAATCCTAAGATAGTAGGGATTCTAGATTTCCCTCATCTAAAATTTAGATATAATGTTTGTGGTCAGGCATGGAATCCGACTATAAAATTAGGCGGTAGATTATCTCGAAAAGATTGGCAATGTCCTAATGGCTGTAAACTTAAAGAAAGTAAGGAATCTTAAAAAAGAGGTGGAGAATTTGAAAGAGCTTAAATATTGTTCAAAGTGTAAGAGATATTCGCCTCTTAGTGAATTTGCGAAAGATCGCAGATATAGGGAAGTTATAACAAATAAATAAAGTTAAGCAATGTACAAATGAAAGAAATATGAGCCATATCGGAGGGGTAATAAAGAAATTAGATATTATTAAGCCGCATAAAACTCCAGACTCCTGTCTGGAGATGTAGCGGC
>JAHJOY010000182.1 GCA_018819665.1 bacterium | reverse complement strand
GGGGCAAGATACATATCCATTATCCGCTTTGATATTGGAGGGTTTATCTCCTCCGGATGAATGTCTTTATTATCTACAATTACCGGTACTTCTACTGCTACATCCTCGGGAATACCCTGGATTATCGGTCCTTTATTTGGAATATTTAGTACAAATCTTTTCTGATTTCCATTTACCAATGCATCGATAAATTGAATATGTTGTTCTCCGCTCTTAACCTCAGGGGGAAATTCTTTCAAAAGATTAATAGATTGATCTGAGGCAAGCTTAAAACTCTTATCTGTTGATGCCTTCAAATGATTTTCCTGATACCACGCCCAGCCTAAGTCAGAATCTACTCCTCCCCAGGGTTCTCCATACCATTTTTTCTTAGCCTCCAGATGGTAATGATATTTCCAGCTCCCATTCCTAATGCTATCTCCTATGGGCATTCTTCCATAAAATTTGTACATATCTATCGCCGCCGGACTCATTTGGTCATCAAAAGGATCTTTGGGTTTCCATTTCCTCGCTTCCTCTTCTATCCATTGATCTATAAGCGGATATGCATCCTTGTCTTTATAAAGAAAACGGGTAAGCCATATATTGTGGTTAAATCCTGCAACCTGCCAGTTCACTTCTCTTATATCCAACCCCAAACTTTTTGCCACGATTTCAACGCCATAATGTCCATGGCAAAAACCTATAACCTTAATATTTGAATATCTGGATATCAAGGTTGTACCTTCAAACACCGGATTGGCTGTCTGAAGAAGCCAAGCGTTAGGACATATCTCTTCCATACTATGAGCTACCTCTAAAAAATATTTTAGTTGATTGTAATTACTTAAGGTGTGGTAATCAGAAACCATATTGAATTCTTGACTATCTATGCCTCTTGTATAACCATGCTTTTCTCCTGCTTTTCTACTGGCATCCAGTTGCGCATGACCACCAACAAGAGCAGTGTTGATTACGAAATCTGCGTCTTCAATTGACCGTTTCATATCTGTTGTTTTCTCGAACCTTAAATCAGTTCCCAATAGAGCAGCGTATCTTTTTGCTAAATCGTGTACTGAATTTAGACGCCTTTCATCTACGTCCATAAGTGAAACAAAGCTTCCGGAAAAACCTTTTGTTTTGCAAAAATCTCCCACTAATTTTAAAGAAAAAATAGCACTTCCTGCTCCTATGATACTTAGTTTTATACCTGACATTTAAATTCCTCCACATAATTAATTTTATCTATGGCTTCTGGTGGCTTCTGGGGTCAAATTTTTATTATTGACAAATTATATTAATTCAATTAAAGATCTGATCTATAATTTATAATTTAGAAAATTATCTATCCAAATACAATTATTTAAAGACATACGGAAGATTGACGGAGCACCTAAGCCCTTATGAAAAATTAGAAAAAGTTACCGAATTATTGAGCTAGCACACCTGTCCCTATTTATTTTAGAAACGGATAGACTGAGGTTAGAAAAGGTATTCTCTCTAAAATTATACCCTTACAAAATCTGATAGTAGCTATTTATAAAGAAAAAATCTATATTGCCCCCTCAAATCATATATAATGTTGTCATTATTATAGTTTTGGGTAAGATTAAATTCTTTTATCGTCTCATTTAATAGTAGAGATCTAACCTATTCTAATTTGGTGCCATCGAAAAGATCATCAGAAAGACCGGTATTAACTTTTATATCAATAGTGTCTATGGTAAAAGAACCCATTCCGGACATCATTGCCGACATCATCTGCATCATCGCTTGTCGTTCCTTCTTTTCTTCCTCGCTTAAACCGGTGGTATCCAATTCCATTGTAGTACTCATAACCATCTGATAGGGATGAAGCATAGCACCAACTTGTCGATAGTCTTTTAAATCTGTAGTCATTTTCATAATCATAGTCATCCCCCCTGCTTCTTCCATTGATTTTGCTTTAAACTCCATAAGCATCCGAAGAGGCATCCAGGTCTTACTGCTAATCCATAATGTTCCCCACATTTCGCCAGGCTCTTCCGGTTCTTCCCCCTGCTGAGACATAGCTTGCTGTTTTCCCATAACCTGAATAGGATTATCAAATTTTAAGACATAAGCTTTCTCCCCACTAACTTCCTCTTCTCCTAAATATTGAGTTCTAACTGGATCTAAATTTCTCCACATTTGTACTGAGTAATGTTCAGACATTTCTTTCTCTATCTCCCCGGTCATGGGATTTGTTGTCCAATAATAGTTCCCATCATAAATTGCAACTACAGTCATGCCCATTACCTCTGATTCAGTACGGGTTTTGTATAAATCTTTCCCTTCAAGTTTTGCTTTTTTATAATAAGTAATAGTCTCACCAGCTAAAGCAGTCATACCACCAGTACCTTTTTGAATTACAGTAAAATCGTTAATTCCTTTCATCTGTTTTTCATAAGCTTTTTGCATATTATTAATCACTTCTTGTACGGTCATCCCAGCCAAACAGAGGCTGTTAAAGTATAATATTAAACCTAAAATTATAATCACTATCATTATTTTTTTATTTACTCTAAACATTTGATTCCTCCTTTTATTTTTAGACAAGTGCCTTTCAGAAAACTCTGAAAGCCTATTTTATATTAAAAATATGAGATCGTGTGAGCTCTTTTATAAAGAACAGGCTTACTATAATTACTCGATAAACCCTATCGCCGGTTCATCCACGAGAGACTAATACGGGTCGAAGCTATTATATTTGAATTATAAAAACAAACTATTAAAATTCAAAGGAATTGAACTGACCCAGCTTGATCTGCATCTTCCCTGTGGTCACTTTTATTACCAACTCATTGCCTTGGGCTACCCGGGTAATCGTGTCAACATCCCAGGGATTTTTTAAAGTAATCGTTCTGTATTTGGCCGGGGTATCATCTTCCATCGGCTGACCGTTCTGGTAATAAGCAAATGTAGCTTCGGCGGTTTCTTTAGTAGTAGGGTCAGGTCTTGCAATATCACTTTTCATCTTCCCCTTCAATTTTTTTAATAGCTCTGCTCACTGT
>JAHJOY010000181.1 GCA_018819665.1 bacterium | reverse complement strand
TTATAAACGTATATTTACTATTTTTGTAATATATAAGAGAAAAGGATTATCCCTTTTAAATTGATATCTTGATTTAATAGTCCTAAAATAGGATATAACAATTAATCTATAAAATGTTTTAGGATGGTAATTAATGAATAAAACTATAGTCAAAGAATTATATAACAAAATATCTAAAAAGATTTTACACCCACAAATATTGGATGATATTTCTTTGGATGAAGAGCTTGTTAGAAAATATATCAAAAACCCTAAATTTTTAAAACAATTATCATCTATGGTAGAAAAGAAAGATTATAGCTGTCAGGCAGTATATTTTTTATGTCAGGATATCCTTGTCGATATAGACAAAAAATATAATTCCGCTAATTGGCTTTGTCAGGTATTTCAGTTTGCCCTCTCTAAATCTTTCCCTGAAGCAGTAGATCTATCTGTTAAGGATATTTCCGATAATTGCCGAAAAGCTTTCTTGTTTTATTTAGAAATTTTAAGAGTAATTTTGAAGTTCCAAAAGTCGTCCGGTGATCCTACTTTTCACGGCAAATATCCCCTTAATTTCTTAACTTCTGAAGAAAAAAACAAACTGGAGAATCCTGCTGAATATAAAAGATTTTTAAAAGCATTTAATGATGAGTATATTTATGAGATGATGAAATTAAGCCAGGAAATTTTAAAGTTCAATACTCTTGACCATATATGCGGGGTAAATTGGATTGCTTTGTTTATCGGCAGGCAGTTATATAATCTGGGTCTTCCTGTTGATTTGGGGAGGATTTCCGGAGCAGCAGCAGGACATGATATCGGAAAATATGGATGCAAGGATATCGAGGTAGAAAGGACTCCCTATTTACATTATTACTATACTGATATGTGGTTTGAAAAACACAATATCCCTTATATCGGACATATTGCAGTTAATCATTCTGTTTGGGATTTGGAATTAGAAAATTTACCTTTGGAATCACTTATATTAATTTATTCTGATTTTCGGGTTAAAAATACGAATAACGGTCCTAAAGCGGAGATGAGAATCTTTAGTCTAAAAGATTCTTTTCAAGTAATTTTAGACAAACTGGATAATGTTAACGAGAAAAAAAGAAAAAGATATTGCCGGGTTTATGAGAAATTAAAAGACTTTGAAGATTATATGATAAATTTAGGTGTAAATGTAGATGTAGAGAATAAAGAGATAAGTTCTTGTAAAAAAGATAGAAAACCGTATTATCCTCTCATGCATGGTCAAGAAGTTATCCAAAATATAAAATTTCTTTCTATAGAACATAATATAAATTTAATGCACGAACTTCGAGATGAATTTTCTCTTAATTCACTTTTAGAATTGGCCCGAAGTGAAAAAGATTGGAACAATCTACGGGAATATCTACAAATATTTAATGAATATTCCACCTACTTGACTCAAAAACAAAAGATGATTACCTTGAGATATTTATACGAACAATTAACTCATCCGGAAGATGAAATAAGAAGGAGAAGTGCAAAACTTATCGGTTTATTGATTGCCAACTTTGACGAAGATTACCGCAAAGAGATTCCTCAGAATGTTACCTTAAAACCTCCCGCGATTACCAGTGTTAATTTATTGGAAAGATATTTAAAATATTTTTTACAGCCAGACCATAAAAAGATTGCTCTTCATCAATCTCGAATTATTAATAGCACTGAGAATATGATTTCTTCTCTTTTTTCTAACTGTCGCAATAATCATCAGGTAAGCAATTATAGAAAAAGTATTTTAAAACACTATAAAAAAGACCTGTATACCGATGAAGAAATTCAACTGTGTTTAATAAAAACCGCCGAACATATATCAATCTGTTCAGATGAAAAATCTGTAAAAGCATTATTTGATTATATTATAAAAATGTTAAAGAAAGAGAATCAAAATCTTAGGCTTACTGCTTTAGAGGTGGTATATGATTTAATATCCCAAATTGATAAAAAATCTAAATTTATAGATAACTTAAAAAAAATATTTACTCACAATATATCTGCCTCAGTGTTCCCTGCTGAAAATTATTTAAATATGAAGATAGTTGAATTATTAGGTTTGGATGAAAACATTGTAAAAAGGTATATCGAATTTTATCGAAGAGATATAGAAAAGATACAGTATATATTTCTAAGCAACCTTAAAACTTCAACCAGTGGAATAATTAAAAAAATTCAGATAGAACTTTTGTTAGAACATACCTTAAAAAGCAAACAGGAAGAAATCTATACCGCTTTACATTTTTGTAATATTTTGAAAGTTAGCGGCATAGAAGATATTAGAAATTTGGCTGGTAAAGCCTTGGTAAATTTAATGCCTTCCTTATCTTTTCAACAGAGGAACGATATAGCCATTGAACTATTGCGGGCTTTAGAAATGGAAGATTATCAATTTACTAAATATATTCCTTACTATTTGGGTCAATTAATACTCTATCTTACACCTAATGAGTTAGAGGAACTTGTTGATGATTTAATAGAAAAAATCAAACAGTCAGATCCCAAATTAAGCTCATTAATGCTTAGGACCGTGGGTATCGCCATCGCTAATTATCCTAAATACCGAGAAAGATTTTCAGAAAAAGAGAAATCATTCGAAAACAGACTTAGTAAGATGATAGGTATCCTTTTGAATGGTTTTGTACACTATAATTTAAAGGTTAAACAGACTGCATTTAGAGTTATCGGTAAGGAAATATTTGGCTCAAGACATCTTAACTTGGAAGAAAAAAACCACATATTTCAACTTATTGCTAAAAAAATTCTTACTTTGTTAACTCCTGTAACTAAAGAAGGTCTGATGTTTTTAATAAATTGCATCGGACTTAATTATATGTATAAATTTATCTCTGATTATAATTTTTTCAAAGGGAGCATAAACCTTGAAACCCCAGACAAAATATCTTTCTTTCCAGGAGCTTTTGACCCATTTTCTTTAAGCCACAAAGAGATTGTAAAAGCAATAGAAGCACTCGAATTTGAAATATATTTAGCAGTTGATGAATTTTCCTGGTCTAAAAGGACTCAGCCACACCTCTTCAGAAAGAATATAATAAATATTTCTATTGCCGATGAACTTAATGTATATTTATATCCTGAAGATTTGCCGGTTAATATTGCCAATTCAGATGATTTAAAGGCTTTAAGGGAAAATTTCCCCTTTTCCGAGGTTTACATTGTAGTAGGCAGTGATGTGATATTAAATGCTTCTGCTTACCAAAAAAATAAGAGAAAAAATTCCATACATACTTTTTCTCATATTATTTTTGATAGAAAGACCCCACATATTGCAGATGAGAAAGAAGAAGGGATTAAAGAAGCTATTAAAGAAATAAAGGGAGAGACGATAAGACTTAATCTTACACCTTGTTATGAAGAAATAAGTTCAACTCAGATAAGAAATAATATAGATGAAAATAGAGGCATTTCCAGACTTATCGACCCTTTGGCTCAGAAATATATTTACGAAAGCAGTTTATACCAGAGAGAACCACAATACAAGAGTGTAATACAGACTATCTCTATCGATGTGCAGGTAATTGAAGATATTACCCCGGATTTAATAAAAGAACTTTGCCAGAAAGTACTTTCTAAATATAATCGAAGCAAAGCATCTAAAAAATTGCTTGAGTTTACTCGTAAATTAAACCCGAGAATTCTACTATTACGTGATGTTCGCCATAATGGAATGATATTGGGTTTTTCAGCCTTTCATTGGGTTCGTTCAAACATTCTTTTCCAGGAGTTTAAGGACAACTTGATATCTGAGTATATCCGGGAAAATACAGTTGGCCGCACTATAGTTATTGATGGTATTTTTACCATAAGTGATATGGAAAACAGATCAGGACTTGAAAACCTTGAGCGGGTTATTCTTACCGAAACCCTTTCTTTTTGTATAGAGAAAGATTACAATTATACGATATTTAGGAGTATATTAAATGATTATCCTTTAACTTCTTTAAACGAGAATTTAGAACTTATGGGGTTTTATCGCCTATCTTTCAGCGATAAAGATAATCCGGTATTTGTAGTGGATATGAGTAAACCCTGTATAGTCAATCTGGATACCGAGACAATTATAAAGGAACCATTCTGCCAAAATTTATACATTAAAAAATCAGTTATAATATCTCGTAAACGATTATTAAAATCGTTTACTACTTTTTATCCCGGGAATGTTGTTTTACCATTTAATATAGATTTAATCAATCAAACTATTGTGAAGAAAATTTGTAAGATAAATGATGTTTCGACAACGCCGTTAATCCCTCGAGCTTTAGGAAGGTCAATGTGTGTGCCCTTTGGAAAGATACTACATAAGATGGTAGTACCTAACACGGTAACTAAATCTCTCCATACGGAAAAAATATTTGCTTCTGATATGAAAAGTTTTGAAATTGATGCCTTCCCTAATTATATGAGTTTGGAAAATCAGGTTAAAATAATTCATTCATTTGATATGCCCGTAATTCTTATTGATGACTATTTGCATAAAGGTTATAGAATAAAGACCCTTGAGCCCCTATTTAAAAAATATGATATTAAAATTAAAAAAATAATTGTGGGAGCACTATCTGGTAGTGGAAAAGAGATAGCAACTATATTAAATAGAGATGTTGATTGTGCCCATTTTATTCCCAATCTTAGATTATGGTTTAATGAGAGTGAATTGTATCCCTTTATTGGCGGAGACGCATTAAGGAGAAAAATAAGGACTCAGGGAAATTTAGTTAGATCTATTAATCAGATACTACCCTATACTTTCCCTTCATTTATTAAAAATATTTCTGCAAAAACCATCTATAATTTTTCCGAAGTTTGTATTGAAAATGCTTTAACTATATTAGAGGCTCTGGAAAATGAATACCAGGTAATTCAACAAAGAAAATTAACTCTTGATCATTTAGGAGAAGTAATTATTTATCCCCGATATCCTGACCAAGGAGAAGATATGGAGTATAAATTAAATCTTAGTCCTTCTCATTATTTAGGAAATAGCCTTGAACTTTTACGACGAACCAAAGGAATAACAGACAGGGGAATGTGAAAATAGTCGTTAGTGAATAGTGAATAGTCGTTAGAGGTAGGGGCAGACCTTGTGTCTGCCCACGAAAAACATAAAGATTAGGTGTATAGCGTAGAGAGTACAGTGAGTAATATGTAATGAGTAATAATGCACGATGCATCGTGCCCACAATAATCAAAAGACAATAAACCAAAGAAGGGCACAATTCATGGTGCCCCTACAATATTATAAGAAGTAGGGGCGTATTGCATACGCCCTCAATGATTA
Source organism: bacterium (assembly GCA_018819665.1). Classification (GTDB taxonomy): domain Bacteria; phylum Atribacterota; class Phoenicimicrobiia; order Phoenicimicrobiales; family Phoenicimicrobiaceae; genus Sediminicultor. Next base: position 6,630 of record JAHJOY010000181.1, on the reverse strand, counting down.
ATATAAAGCCGTAGGACAGGCGCCTCGCTTGTCAAGGATAGATTCCCGCTCCCCGATCAGGTCGAGGACAGGTTTCGCGGGAATGACAGAGAACGTTTCGGGGCGGATGAATCCGTCCTCTACAGGATAAATATGAAAATACATAATCTTTATTTCCTCTCCCCTGGAGGGAGAGGGTTAGGGCGAGGGAGAAAAATTAAAGATGTTCTTTTATAAATTAAAAGATAAAATACTAATTTCCCAATCGGAATACAAGGAATTAAAAAGAATATCTGAAAGCGAAGCCAAAGAGAGCAAAGAAATAATTTATGTACTTAACCGGATAAACCCCTTAAAATCCAGAAGATATTTTAGTATTACTGATCCATCCCTAATCTTTTTAAAAGAAGAGGGTATCCACCTACTGCAAAAATCTAAAAAGATTGATTATGATTTACCTCTATGGCTTAATGAAAGAATAAAAGAAAAAAGAGTGAGTTCACTTAATACCGAATATCCTAACTGGCAAGGTGTGTTAACTTATAAATTTCCTTCCCGGTGGAAAGTGAATATTGTAGGATTGGGTGATGTAGGAGGGACTCTCCTTACCGGTTTGAGATTATTGGGAGGAAGTTGTATTGAATCTATCGGAATATATGATAAAAATATAAACGCGATAAAAAGATGGGAATTAGAGGCAAATCAGATATTTTATCCTTTTACTGCTCAAAAATTTCCTGATGTTTACCAGTTAAGAGAAGAGAATATTTTTGATTGTGATATGTTTGTATTTTGCGCAACTGTAGGAGTTCCTTCTTTGGGAGAAGAACAAGAAGATGTGAGAATGAGACAGTTCGAAGGAAATTCTAAGATAATCTCTGATTATGCCCGAAAAGCCCGAGAAAAATCGTTTAAGGGAATATTTGCAATTATCTCAGACCCGGTAGACTTATTGTGTAAAGCTGTTTTTCTAACCGGTAATAAAGACACAAGCGGAGAGTTTGATTTTAAAGGACTAGCAGCAGACCAGATAAGAGGGTATGGGTTAGGAGTGATGCATGCCCGGGCGGTCTACTATTCAAAACAAAATACTGAAACCGCTGAATATGATCGAGAAGGCAGAGCCTTTGGTCCTCATGGCCAGGGTTTGGTAATTGCCAACAGCTTAAAAAAATATAACGAAAGTCTTTCAAAGGTGCTTACCGATCAGACCGTAAAAGCAAACTTAGAAGTAAGAAAGACCGGTTTTAAACCTTATGTGGCTCCTGCCTTATCTTCCGGGAGCTATCCCCTTATTGCCACTATGAGTGGGAAATGGCATTATAGTGCAACCTTTATGGGAGGGGTATTTATGGGAGCGAAAAATAGATTGCTTAAATCAGGAACTGAAATTGAAAGGTTAAACCTTCCAGTTAACTTAGTAGAGAAAATTAAAGAAAATTATAAGGAATTGGGCAATATCTTATAAACAATATCTTGATAGAGGGAATTATTTTATGGAAACTATTTATTTGATTATGCCGGGAAAAATATCGGATAATTTTGCCGAGATTGTCAAAATAGCCACAGAAAATTGTCAATTAACAATTGTTAAAACGACCGAAGATCTCCCTGTCCTCAAAAATAAAAAGATTATATTTGCTATTGAATTAGATGAATGCGGATTTAATATTCCTTTATTTGAAATGCTTCTAAAATTGAAGGAAAGAGGAGATGATTCTCTTTTAGGTTCAAGAGCTGTAATTATTATTCAAAGTTCGAGTGAATTATTTACCAAGAGCACCGCTCAAAAGATAGTTTTTTTAACCAATCGGATGGGATGTAGATTTCCCGGTCATCCAGCTGTAGAAGCCACTCATAATCTTGATAATTTTCTTACATGGCAAAAAACATATAACCTGCCTCTTGTAGAGATTTACAAAGAACAGGCTAAAGAATTAGTAGAAAAATTAACGGAGGAGAACTTAAAATTAATTAATAGACCGAAAATACTTGTACTGCATTCGAGTTTGTTTAAGACATCTAACACTCTTATGCTTTGGAAAATGGTAAAAGAAAGCCTTAGCGAAGAAGATATAAGAGAATTCCACGTAGAAAATGGAACCGTGGTAGACTGCAGGGGGTGTTCTTATAAAACCTGTATTCATTATAGTGAAGAAAAAAGCTGTTTTTATGGGGGGATTATGGTAAAAGAAATTCTTCCCGCGATAGAAGAGGCTGATTGTATAATCTGGCTATGCCCCAATTATAATGATGCAATATCCGCAAAACTTATGGCGGTTATTAACAGAATGACTGTGCTTTATAAGAGGGTGGAGTTTGGGGATAAAACTCTATCTTCCATTGTTGTTTCCGGAAATTCAGGGAGTGATTGTGTGGCTAAACAGTTAATAGGGGCTTTAAATATTAACAAAGGATTCAGACTGCCTCCCTATTTTGCTTTAACAGCTACTGCCAATGACCCAGGGTCAATAATGAATGTCTTGGGGATAGACCAAAAAGCAAAAGAATTTGCCGAAAACATTAAAAGAGAAATTAAAAAATAAAATAAAGAGATTTAATTTATATTATGCAGAAGAGAGATATTAAAAATTTTACTTTAAATGAACTTCAAGAAGAGGTTAAAAATTTAGGGGTTGAAAAATATAGAGCAACTCAATTATTTGATTTTCTTTACAAAAAAGGCATGGAAGACTTCAGGGATATGCTGAGTCTTCCAACATCATTTAGAGATTTACTTCAAAAAAATTTTTACATAAGCAAGATAGGGTTGGTAAATTTAGCTAAATCAAAAGACCAAACCGAAAAATATTTATTTAAGTTAGAAGATGGAAATTTAATAGAAAGTGTTCTTATGTTTTCTGGTAAAAGAGTGACTGAATGTATATCTTCCCAAATTGGTTGTAAATATAACTGTTTGTTTTGTGAAAGCGGTAAGAAAGGTTTTACCAGAGACCTTACAGTTAGCGAGATTTTGAATCAAGTTTTATTTGTAAAGAAAAAGATTGAATCTAATCTCAATAATATTGTATTTATGGGTATTGGCGAGCCTTTAGATAATTATGGTAATGTTGTAAAAGCCATTTGTATATTGAATTCTAAAGATGCTTTCAATATTGGAGCAAGAAGGATTACCATTTCTACCTGTGGGGTGATACCTGCTATAAAAGGGTTACAAGAGCGTAATTGGCAGATAGAGTTATCAGTTTCTCTACATGCTTCGGAAAATAAATTAAGGTCTTATCTAATGCCGGTAAATAATATGTATCCCTTACCCGATCTGATAGAAGCATGCAAGAATTATGCGGAAAAAACTAAAAGGCAGATTACTTTTGAATATATTTTAATTAAAGGAGTGAATGATTCACTGGTTTATGCAGAAAAATTAGCTAAACTGATTGGTGGATTTAATTCTAAGGTAAATTTAATCACCTTTAATCCTACTCCCGACTCTTTACTGCAGGCACCCGGTATTTCTCAAGTCAAATCCTTTAAAAATAAGCTGGCAGCCAGGGGAATTCCAATCACTATAAGAATATCAAAGGGTGATGATATCTCTGCTGCCTGTGGACAGCTAAAGAGCCTGCATCTAAAATAAGTTTAAAAATATTGATTATTCTATTGCTTAAAGTATTTTTTCCTGAGTTTTTTCTTTCTATTTGCTCGATACGCAATACGCAATACGCAAATATTCTTGACTTTATAAACATATCTGATATACTTTTAACGAAGATAATGTTGGCTAACGGGCCCATAGCTCAGCTGGCAGAGCAACCGGCTCATAACCGGTCGGTCCCTGGTTCGAATCCAGGTGGGCCCACCAAAAAATTGATAATTATTAATTTTAATAATAATATGGACAGTGTAAGATTTATGAAAAAGCATAAAAATATAAAAATACCAGAATTTTATCAAAACCTTACTTCTTTTATATAATAAGAAGTAAGGTTTTTTTGTTTTAATGAGCTTTACAACTGTGAAGAGAGGAGGAATAAGTCATTGATAGAAGAAGAATATGCTATCCTTTTAGAATTACAGAAAATCGATATTGATATCAATGAGGAAGAAAAAAAGAAGAGAAATTTGCCTTTAATGACAGAAGGGATTGCTAAAGAAATTCAGGGGATGAAAGATAGTTTAAAAAATAAAAATGAAAATTATAAGAATTTACATATTAAATTAAAAAGAAAAGAATTGGATCTAGCTGAAAAATCTAATAAAATTAATAAACATCAGGAAGATTTATACGGAGGAAAAATATCTGATATCAAGGAGCTTAAACAGATACAGAAGGTAATAGCCAATTATAAAGAAGAAAAAGATAGTATTGAAGAAGATGTTTTAGATTTAATGGAAGAGATGGAAGACCTTGATAAATCGATTGGTCATCTCGACGAAGATTTGAAAGTGAAAGAGAAAGAGTTTAAAAAACGCAAAGAAGAAATGGATTTAGCAAGGTCAGTAATTAAAAAGAATATGAATTCTTTAAATATTAAAAGGGAAGAGATATTCAGTAAAATTACCGATGACCGTCTTTTGAAAGAATATGAACTTTTAAGAAAAGAAAAGGGCGGAAAAGCCATTATGGAAGTTGATGGTTCTATATGTCCAGGCTGTTATCTCGATCTTCCCAGTGATGCTATTTATCAATTAAAAAAGAATCGAAAGATAATAATTTGTCCCAATTGCAGCCGAATTCTAATTTGGAAAGATTAACTTAAGCTAATTGACTTTATTGTATTAAAATGGTATTTTAAAATTGAAAAAAAGAATATTTGGTAAGTAGATCAGGTAATCGCGGAAGAAATAGTATTTCTTCCGAGGAAAGTCCGAGCTCCACAGGGCAGAGTGCTGGGTAACCCCCAGTGAGGGTAACCTTAAGGAAAGTGCTACAGAAAATACACAGCTGGGCACTCAATTTTGAGTACTCAGTAAAGGTGAAAAGGCAGGGTAAGAGCCTACCAGTTGTTAGGTGACTAATAAGCTTAGTAAACCCCACTCGGAGCAAGACCAAATAGGAAGAGCTGTGGTGGCCCGCTGAATCTTCGGGTAGGTCGCTAGAGGTGTAAGGTAACTTACATCCCAGATAGATGATTACCACCCTTATAATTTAATAAGGGGACAGAACTCGGCTTATACGATCTACTTATCAAAATAAATAGATATAAAGACATATAATAAAACATTTTATTGTATGTCTTTTTTTATTCTATTTTCCCCAAGATATTCATCGTGAAAATTAACTTAATCATTGAAGAGTCTCCTTCCGTGAGGAAGGGAATGAGGATGCCCTTCTATTTTCCCCAAAAATACGCTGAGAAATAGTGTATCTATTATAGAAAAGACGCTAAATATGTGGTATTTTCTAATTTTTTTAAAAAAAATTAAATTATTTTCAAAAAAAAAGAGGATTTTTTGAAAATATGTAGTATAGTATATACAGTGGAGCAAAGTGGAGTAAAGTGGAGGATATAATATAAAGGAGCTTTTATGTTTTTAGGACAGTATGAGCACTCTATCGATGAAAAGGGAAGATTGATTGTACCGGCAAAATACCGGGAATCTTTAGGCGATAATTTTATTATCACTTTTGGTCTTGATACTTGTCTTTTTGTATATCCTCTTGAAGAATGGAAAACTTTATCTGAAAAAATGAAGTTGCTCCCCTTGGGCCAGAGAGATGCCCGAGCATTTAAGAGAATACTATTTTCCCGGGCCACTGATTGCACTATGGATAATCAAGGTAGAGTCATTATTATGAAATATTTGAGAGATTACGCCCGGATTAATAAAGAAATTATGATTATCGGGGTTTTAGATAGGATAGAGATCTGGAGTAAAGATGTATGGCAAAAATACTTTGAAGAAGTTGAAAGTTCATATGAGGATATTGCCGAAAGAATATATGAGCAAGAAGGGTAATCTATGGTAAATTCCTTTCACACTCCTGTGTTAACAAAAGAGATCTTAAATTATTTAGATTTCAAGAAAGGGGGTGTTTATATCGATTGCACTTTAGGAGGTGGAGGGCACTCCAAAGCTATTTTGGAGAACATTTATCCCCATGGTTTATTGATCGGCATCGACCAGGATACGGAGGCAATTGAAACAGCAAAGGAAGAATTAAAAAGTTATATCGATAAAGTAAAATTAGTTAAAGGTAATTTCAAAAATATAGAAGGGATTCTATCAGACTTAAAGATTGAAACAGTTTCGGGGATAATCTTTGATTTAGGAGTGTCCTTCCACCAATTAAAAGAGAAAGAACGAGGATTCAGTTTTAAAGAAGACAGCCATTTAGATATGCGAATGGATTTAACTCAAGAATTTAACGCTGATATTTTGATCAATAGTTATTCCGAAAAAGATTTAGCTGAAATATTTGAAAAATATGGCGAAGAACGATTTTCCAGGAAGATTGCCCGCTTAATTATAACAGAACGAAAAAAGAAAGCTATTACTACAACCAAACAGTTAGCTGATTTAGTAGTAAGGTCTCTTCCCAGGACTAAAAAGAGACACACTTGGAGAATTCATCCTGCAACCAGGGTTTTTCAGGCTATCAGGATTGAAGTAAACCAGGAGCTTAAGGCCTTGGAAACCGGGTTGAATCAGGCAATTAGAGTTTTAGAGGACAAGGGAAGGATATGT
>JAHJOY010000180.1 GCA_018819665.1 bacterium | reverse complement strand
ATGACAAAGTAATTCTTCTGTATAAGATATTCAAAGATGGTGAGCTTTTAGAATTTAAAAATGTAAAATATTTTAGAATAAAAACCTATTTATTACTGCTATATTCCAAATTTATGTCGTAAAAAATGTTTTCGCAACTTATTACCTATAGAGGCAATATATTACTATAGTTTAATTGTTATTATGATGTACTATATGTTTATAAAAAAATATTTTTAGGAGGTAAAATTAATGATAGGTGGTTTACCAGGGGGTCAATATAAACCTCTTTCACCGAAAGGAATCAAAGATATTCATGATACATCACTTCGACTTTTGGAAAATGTAGGGATGGAAGTAAATTGTAAAGAAGCATTAGATATATTTAAAGAAAAAGGAGCAGAGGTTGATTTTGACAAACGTATAGTAAAAATACCTCGTGAAATGGTAGAAGATGCTATTGATACAGCTCCTTCTAAGGTGATTCTTTACGGCAGAGAAGATAAACATAATCTTGTTTTAGAAGGTTCAAATGTATATTTTGGGACTGGTGGTACTGTTTTAAACGTACTTGATTGGGAAACTAATAAAAAGAGACCTTCTACTTTAGAAGATGTTGCGCAATTTGCTAAATTAGTTGATGCTCTGGATAATGTTCATTTTTATCTTTTACCCTTGTATCCTACAGAATTATCTCAAGAAGCAGTTGATGTAAATAGATTCTATGCCGGTATCTCCAATACCTCTAAACATATTATGGGTGGTATTTACGATAAAGAAGGTCTCTTAGAAACTATTAAAATGGCAGAAGAAATTGCTGGGGGACCAGAACAGTTAAGAAAACGTCCATTTATTTCTTTTATTACTTGCGTAATGAGTCCCTTAAAATTAGAAAATACATATACTGAGTTTTTAATTGAGATTGCTCGTAAGGGATTACCAGTAGCCTGCCCCAGTGAAGTTTTAACTGGAGCAACTGGTCCAGTTACTTTAGCGGGCGATTTAGTTTTAATTAACGCAGAGACTTTGGCTTGCGTAACCTTAACTCAATTAGTTAACCCTGGAACACCGGTTATATATGCTTCAACTGCTTCTATTATGGACATGCAAAAGGGTATTTATCTTGGAGCTGGAGCGGAGCCGGGTCTTATAAATGCTGGTGTAGCCCAATTAGCTCAGAATGTAAAACTTCCCTATTATGCTACTGCTGGAATGTCTGATTCCAAAATTCCTGATGCTCAAGCAGGATATGAATCGGCAATCAGCGCGTTAGCTGTTGCTTTGTCAGGAGCGAATTTTATCCATGATGCAGCTGGGAATTTAGAATTTTGTATGACTATCAGTTTTGAAAAAGCAGTAATTGATAATGATATTTTAGGGATGGTTATGCGAATGGTGCAAGGGATTAAAGTAGATAAAGAGACCTTAGCAGAAGATTTAATTACTAAAGTTGGTCCAGCCGGGAATTTTCTTGCCGAGATGCATACAGTACAAAATATGCGTAAAGAATTATATTTCCCCACTCTTGCAGATCGTCAACATAGGGAGGAATGGGAAGCATTAGGTAGCAAAGATACCAGAACCCGAGCACGGGAAAAAGTAGAAGAAATTTTAACTAACCATAAACCTTTACCTATTCCTCCCAAAGTTTATCAGAAATTGAAGTCAAAGATAAAAGGATTAATGTAATTTATGATTATATAAACCAAGCTAAAATATTAGATACCCTTCCATTCATTTGAAGTACTTTTTTTGATGAGTCAATTTATCATTTGACATAATATTCGTACACGGTATAATTACAATAAATATAGTTGGGATAAAATAGATAAAAGTCACATGCAACAAGTGGAAAAGTATTGATTACTTCTGTGATAGAAATTAAAAAATTAACCAAAAAAGAATATTCAGAAAAGCCAGAAAAGATAGAGCAGATAAAATATAGAAGGAGGAAATTAAAATATCTATTTCTTTTGCTGAATTTTTAGGTTATTACCAAGGAATAATTTTAAAAGAATTATTAAGGCACTTAGAAATTATTGCCATTAGTATTCCTATATCCATAATTGTAAGCATACCATTAGGATTTTATATTTCCCCCCGGCCCAAGTTGGCCAAGTTTGTTATTTATATTGCCAGCATTTTAATGACCATACCCAGTTTGGCTTTATTTGGTATTATGGTTATTTTATTAGCACCGTTTAAACTGGGATTGGGAATAGTCCCGGCAATTATTGCTATAGCTCTATATTCAATTCTTCCTATTACTCGAAATACATACATAGCCCTCAATCAAGTTTCCCAGAGAATGATAGAGGCGGCCAAAGGTATGGGAATGACCAATAAACAAATTTTATGGAAAATAAAAATTCCTTTATCAATACCGATAATTATGGCTGGCATTCGTAATGCTATTGTGTTAGGGGTTAGTGTTGCTACCTTTGCTTCTCTGGTAGCTGCCGGTGGATTGGGTTATTTTATTTTCGCTGGAATCGGCCGTTCTAATCTAAGAATGGTATTAGTTGGAGCTGTCCT
>JAHJOY010000018.1 GCA_018819665.1 bacterium | reverse complement strand
GCATCTTGCATCTCGCATCTTGAAACCAAAAACGATAAACCAATAACTAAAAACTGAATTTGAAAGGAATGAAACAATGGATGTCAAAACATTGTCTGAAGTGATCGCTAACCAAGGCTTCCCTATTGCCCTATCGATACTCTTAATCTTTCGTATCTATAAATTTATGCAGGAGATAGTAATTGCCCAGAAAGACGGTTACCGACAAATATTGGAAAATACCAAAGAGATACATAATAATATCACCACTCTAAATCAACAAAACCGGGAATATTATTCTCTTCGCTTCTCTGAGGTACAGAAAGAACTCTCTGGAATGAAGGTAGAGCTGAATCTTGTATATTTACAATTTTCTCAAAAGCTCGTGATAATAATCAACGGTAACTCCTATTTCTCTTAAGATATCTCTTATCAATGGACGAGCTAAAACTCTTCCTTTGTGATGAGGAATAGTAGTGGTTCTCCCATCCGGGTGTCTATAAAAAACATGACTTCCCTTTTGACGCACTCTCTCAAAACCTAACAGAAACAATAATCTCTCCATTGTTTTGGCATCAACAATCTGAAGCTTACTCAAACTGATACCTCAATCTGTTGAATACCTATAAACTCAGGTAATCGTTTCTTATCCTCTGAAGTCATTTCTTCTAGGCATAATTCAACTACTTCTTTCAAATTTTTTTGAAGCTCGTCTAAAGTCTCTGCTTGAGTATGAGCACCAGAGATTTCCGGAACAGTCCCTACATACAAACCTGTTTCTGGATCTCTTTCAATATACGCCATTAGTTTATACATTTTAATAAATATCTCCTTCTATTAATTTTTAATAACCTCTATATTATTCCCTCTTCTCTCGCGGGAGAGGGCTTACCTTCTAATATATTATATCACAAATCTAAAATATAAATAATTAACTAAATAGAATGCCATTGTGAGCCCGTTTATCGTAGGACAGGCGTCTCGCCTGTCTATTTCTTATTCCCTCCCCCTCGCAGGGGGAGGACTATGGATAGAAAAGAAGACTGCTCAAAAAAGATTGAAAATATTTTTAAAACAATCCCCGGCAGAGGTTTAATGTTAAATATTAAAGAAAAAGAATTAGAAACAAATTTCTAACTTTTATGACGTATTTTATTTCTCTATTTTGTATTCAACTCCATAATTTCCTTCAGTATTTGTTTCATATGAAGTATCATTCTTTTTTCTAACTTCCCAACCTATTTTCACTATAATTTCCTTTCAAAATTAACAAATGCCTCGTCGCTAAGTTTATCCCATTCTCTAAATTCCTTATTTAGCCCTACATCCTCTTTTCTTTGCTTAACAATAGAATTCTTAAAAATACGAATAATTTTAAGGAGATTGGATATCTGCTCCTCTGGCAAATCTTTAACTTCCTCTAAGATTTTTTTCTGATAAACTAATGTCTTCATTTCTTTTGCTCCCCCCCCCATACTGGTTGAATTTTATCCCACTATTTCCACTCCATCAGAAGATTTATTATCTTTTTCTATTTTAACACTTATATTATATCACAAATCTAAAATATAAATAATCTATTTTACCCCACTAAAGTTTACACTAACCAGAAATTATAAACAATGGATTCCCGTTTTTCTTGTATTTCTTTTCTTTTTCTTTTCTTCACTCGATACTCGATACTGTTTTTCGCTATATACTCGATACTATTTTTTGCTCGATACTATATGCTGTTTTTATATCTTATATTCTAATTGGTCAATCGGCAAATTGCTAGGTATTAAAGTTTTTATTTATTTTATTTTTTGTATTTTCTTTGCTAACGACTATTCACTATTCACTAACGACTAATTTAATTGGTCAATTAGTTAATTAATTTATACCCGCATGTAAGCCTGCGAACTGAAAACCAAAAACTAAAAACTAATAACGGATTTACCTACTGGTAAATCCTAAAAAGGAGGTGATTTTATGGTCAAATTTTCGCTCTTCATCTTAGATATGCAATAGAGGTCATTCTAATATTTGTTCCAGTTTTTAGTTAAAAAAAGATAAAAAGAAAGGAAATGTACTAATGTCCAAATTAATGAAAATTAAAGACTTAAAGAATTATGGTATCCCCTCTTGTATCTTAGACATCTTG
>JAHJOY010000179.1 GCA_018819665.1 bacterium | reverse complement strand
TCCAAATAAAGGACCGATAATCCAGGGTATTCCCGAGGATGTAGCAGTAGAAGTACCGGTAATTGTAGATAATAAAGACATTCATCCGGAGGAGATAAACCCTCCAATATCAAAGCGGATAATGGATATGTATCTTGCCCCGAGGATGTTAAGGATGGAGTGGGCATTAGAAGCATTCGTATCTGGTGATAAAAGGATACTTCAAGAAATACTAATAAGAGATGGCAGGACTAAATCTTTTGAGCAGGCAGAAGCAGTTATAGAGGAGATACTTGCATTGCCTTTTAATGAAGAGATGAAGAAGCATTATGAAAACAAAAAATAATGTCTGAAAACTGGATTTGGAGAGGGAATGTCACAAGGAATGTCATAGGGACAGTTGTTTTGACAACATAACATGATAGGAGATGGTTGTACTAACTCAATAATTCGGTAACTTTTTCCTACTTTTCATAAAATGACAGGCGAGACGCCTGTCCTACTTGTGAGTAGAGAGTGCTTCCCCTGCTTTCGCTGGGGCAGGCTTACTTCGTTTCTCGCAATGACATAAAAACCTTTATTTATAAAGGTTTTGGCTATATTGAAAGAAAGAAAATTACCCCTTCAGGAATGCCCTTAAAACGCACATAAAGTGCCTTTGCCCGCGAAAGCGGGTATCGGGCAATTACGACATTTTTTTTAGCCTTTTTTGACATATTCGGATTCCCAAAACCCTTACAGGAAGCCATTTTTAAATTTTAAGGAAGTAAAAATAGGCCAAAAAACACTCATTTTTCAAGGGTAAAAGTATAAGTTGAGGCAAAATAAGCGCTTAGAATCAAAAATACGCAACCTACCCTTGAAAGCCTTATTTTACAAGGCTTTCAAGAGGGCGGTTTAGAGTAAAAAACTGCTGTTATTCGCTTTAAATTCTTATTGATAGATATTTTATAGAGATAATTTGACATACTCCAATATATGCAGTATTATATCTAAAAGAGTAGATAAATTATAATAATAATTGGAGAGACTCCTATGAATGCAAGAAATAATCAAAAGCATACTCGAATAGGTATAGAGATGGTAAGGAAGTTATTCGAAGAGGGGAAGAGAATATTTACTATTGCGGATGTACGAAAGGCAGCATCTTATTGTGGAATGGCTGATAATTATGTTGTAGAAGCTTTACACCATCTTTCGAATACCGGTTGGTTAACCCGGCTTAAGAGAGGACTGTATGTTATTTCATCATCTTTTCCCGGGATGACACCTGTACATGAATTTGAAATTGCTATGGCTTTGGTTCAACCTTCTGCTATAAGCCACTGGTCTGCTCTGCATTTTCATGGCATGACAGAACAGGTACCGCAAAGAGTATATATTACTACAACACAGACAGTTCCAATATCAAGAGCGGTGAAGATGCGGAATAAAAGTCAAAGAAGTTTTAGTAGAGAGATAAATGGTATTTTGTATGAGTTTATTAAAATAAAGCCGGAAAGATTTTTTGGTATTAAAGATTTTTGGGTCGGAGAAGTTAAGATAACCATAACTGATCCGGAAAGAACGCTTATAGATGGACTGATTTCTCCGAAGCATTTCGGAGGCTGGGCAGAAATATATTCCGCATTTGAATATCACATATCTTCGCTTGATTTAGCTAAGATGATTGATTATTCTTTACGGCTTGATGCGGTGATTGCAAAGAGATTAGGTTGGATAATGGAAAAAGTTGGAGTAGAAGATACAATATTACAGAAGCTTGAAGCTGTTCCTATTAAGGGTTATCGTATTCTTGACCCCAATGGTCCCCGTAAGGGAACCTGTAATAAGAGATGGATGATTCAGGAAAATCTTCCCGGGAGAATGTTTAAATGAAACCAATAAGAAAAAGACTCGAAGAGGCAAGGAGAGATACCGGATTATCATGGGAAATAATTGAGAAAGATTATATTCTTTCTTGGGTATTAGCTGGTATTGCAGCTAATAAAAAATTACAAAATGAACTTATTTTCAAAGGTGGAACTGCATTAAAGAAATGCTATTTTGGAAATTATAGATTTTCGGAAGACCTTGATTTTACTGCAAAAGAAGACATTGTAAGAGGAGATTTTCTTGAAAAGGAGATTGAAAAGTCTTGTGAGATAGCTACTAATTTAGTACAAAAATTTTCCCCTCTTGAATTAAAGGTAGAGAGATATAGGGAGAAAGAATCTCATCCTGACGCCCAAGAAGCTTTTAATATAAGAGGAAAATTCCCCTGGCATCGTCAATTTTTACCAAAAGTGATGATTGAAATTACTATGGGGGAACCGATACAGATTGAACCGGTAAAAAAGCATATACTTCATGGTTATGAGGAGGAAATATTTCAGGAAATAAATGTTTATTCTCTTGAAGAGATTATAGCAGAGAAGATGCGGTCAATATTACAGCATTTTAAAAAATTGGAAGAACGAGGGTGGACCCGATCAAGAGCAAGAGATTATTACGATATCTGGAGAATATTAAATGGTTATTCAAATGCGTTAAGGATGGAGATTATATCATCGCTTTTTTTAGAAAAATGCAAAGTTAAAGAAGTAGAATTTACTAATCCAGAAAATTTTTTTGATAATACTTTATTAGATTATATTGCCAAAACCTGGGAACAATGGTTAGGTCCTTTGATTTTGGATTTACCCCCATTTAAATTGGTAATAGATGATTTAAAACAAAAAATTTATAAGTTGTTTTAAAATTCAAAAAAAAGTAGGAAAAATGGGATCGAATCTTTATTGTTGACACTCGAATAAAATTAAGTTTTAGTCTAAATACAATTTAGTCAATGATGGGAGGAAGTGTCATGCTTGACAGAAAAGTTGTGAGAGAATTCTTAGATGAAGAACTTAAGGAAATGGAAATACCTAAAGATATTTTTAAAGAAGCATTTGTAGAGACTTTCTGTAAGTATGTTGAAGATGATTATTATGATTGGCTGAAAGATAATTTCAAATCATTTTTTAACTACGGAAAACCCGATTGGCAGTGGATAAGAGAAAGGATTAAAAAGTATGGAGAATAAAAAAATTAAATAGGGACAGACACCTATTTAAAAAAAGGATTAAAGTGTGACAAAGAACCTTCCCCTTTCACAGTATTAAAAGGAAAGGGGGCAATAAAAGCTTAAAATAATATCAAGGGGATGGTTATCCTAAATTAATATTTTGATAATTTTATCTACCTTTTTATAAGGGTTTTGATAATTAAGTTCCTCTGGTATCGATAAGAGTGAGCGTATGTGTTACTAAAATATTAACTTAAAATTGAAAGAGGGTATTACTATGTCTGAAAAATTTAGAGACTTTCTTAAAGACAGTATTCGGAAAACGATTGATTTTTCGACCACAGACCAGAGCAGAGGCATTAAACCACCACCGGCAGAAAAGCCTTGTAATCCTGAAGATAGAAGAACAAGCCTTATAAAACCAGGGGATTGGAAATCAATTCATGAAGTAAGTGTTGAGACTGCGATTGCCCAAAGGAAATCGAGACGATCCTACACTACAGAGGCAATAAACCTCGAAGAACTTTCTTTTCTTCTATGGGCAACTCAAGGTCTTCGAAGAAAAAAATCTGCAGTTAGAAATTACAGAACCGTGCCCTCCGCCGGATGCAGACATGCTCTGGAAACCTATATTGCGGCTTTCAGGGTGGAGGGGATTCCCAAGGCGATTTATCGTTATTTACCGATGAGTCATCAACTGGTTGAAGTGGTTAAACACCAAGACCTTGAGGGTTTGCTAACCCAGGCCGCCCTTGGTCAATCATTCGCTGGCAAAAGCGCAGTGACCTTCATTTGGACAACGATACCGGCACGCATGGAATGGCGATACGACAGGGCGTCTTATAAAGTGATAGCCCTGGATGCCGGCCATGTTTGTCAAAACCTCTACCTGGCGTGTGAAGCAATTGGCGCCGGGACTTGTGCCATTGCCGCTTATTATCAGGAATTTGTAGATAGTATTCTGGGGATTGATGGTGTGGAGGAATTTACTATTTATATGGCACCTGTTGGAAAAGT
>JAHJOY010000178.1 GCA_018819665.1 bacterium | reverse complement strand
GTGAAATATTTAATGGTTACAAAAGGTGAGAATTACCATGAAGTTACCATTGAAAAATTAAGATGGAAATGTGACTTAAGTAGCCTTAATATTAAAACTACCGATGACTTAAAGCCTAGCCAAAAAATATTGGGTCAGGAGCGGGCTCTAAAAGCTATAAAACTGGGCTTAGAAATGGAGTATTTAGGATATAACTTATTCGTAACTGGTAAAGCAGGAACTGGAAGAAGTACTACTATTAAAATGTTATTGGAAGGCAGAAAACGAGAAGGTGTAGAATTTGATGATAAATGCTATGTTAATAATTTTAAAAATCCGGATATGCCTCGAGCAATAAATCTACCTGCTGGCCAGGGAAAAATATTTAAAAAAGATATAGAAAATTTGATTTCCTCTTTAAGAAAAAAAATCCCTCTTATCTTTGAAAGTAAAAGATATCAAGCTAATAAAAAATCTATTATAGAAGATTTAGAAAATAAACAAAAAGAGATGGTAAAAAAATTTGAAAAAAGAGTAAACAAAGAAAATTTTACCTTAGTTCAAATTCAAATGGGAATTTATACTAAACCAGAAATCCTGCCCATAATTACAGGGAAACCAATAAATTTAGATAAATTAGAATCGATGGTAGAATCGAAACAATTCTCTGAAAAAGATTTTAAGGTAATTCAAAATAAATATAATGAATTATCTTCCCAGCTAAGCGAAATCTCCAAAGAAATCAGCAATATTGAAAAAGATCTATACCAAAAATTATCTTCCTTAGACTATAAAATGGTTTTGCCTATGGTAGAAGAATTGATTTCTGAATTAAAGGAAAAATATAAAAACAAAAAAATAAATCTACACTTTGATGAAATAAAAGAAAGTATATTAAATAACATAGAAAGATTTCAGGGGAAGAAAGAAAAAGAAACCCCTGCTATTCCAGGACTGGGTATTCGCCCTCCAAAAGACGACTTTAAGGATTATGAAGTAAATGTACTTGTGGATAATTCTGAAACAAAAAGTTCTCCAGTAATTATTGAAACAACTCCTTCTTATAAAAACTTATTTGGCACGATTGAAAGAACCTTAGATAAATATGGGCACTGGGTAACAGATTTCACCAGGATTAAAGCGGGTTCACTTCTGAGGGCTAATGGAGGATTTTTAGTGTTAAATGCTTTAGATACTTTAATTGAACCAGGAGTATGGCCTGCATTAAAAAGAACCTTATTAAATAGAAAAATAATAACTCAAACCTATGATCCCTTTTATATGTTTACCACCTCCGCTTTAAAACCTGAACCCATAGAATGCGACACTAAAGTCATTATGATTGGCGACCCTTTTATTTATTATCTTCTCTATTCACATGACGAAGATTTTAAAAAGATTTTCAAGGTTAAAGCTGACTTTGATTCTGTAACCAAAAAAGATAATAACAGTATTTATCAATATGCTTGTTTTATCCAAAATATCTGTCAAAGGGAGAAATTAAGGCCATTTGATAAAAGTGGTTTAGCAACAGTTATTGAATATGCTGTTCGTTTAGCCGGTAGGCAAAATAAATTATCTACTCAATTTAATAATTTAGTGGATGTCTTAAGAGAAGCCAATTATTGGGCTAAAGAAGACAACAGCTCTGTAGTTACCGAAAAATATGTAGACAAAGCCATAACTGAAAAGATCGAACGACTTCGATTGATAGAAGAAAAGATTCAGGAAATGATAGAAGAAGGAACCATAATGATTGATTGCAAGGGTATGGTAATAGGACAGGTTAATGGCCTATCTGTGTATGACTTGGGCGAATACTCTTTTGGCAAACCTACTCGTATAACTGCAAAAACTTCTATGGGAAAAGCAGGAATAATAAACATTGAAAGAGAAGCTGATTTGAGTGGCAAAACCCATAATAAAGGAGTACTTATTTTAAGTGGTTATCTTAGAGCAAAATATGCACAGGACAAACCTTTAACTGTAAGTGCCAGTATCTGCTTTGAACAATCCTACACTGGCGTAGAAGGAGATAGTGCCTCTTCTACAGAAGTTTATGCCCTGCTCTCCAGTCTGGCAGATTTACCTCTACGACAAGATATTGCAGTCACCGGCTCTATTAATCAAAAAGGAGAGATTCAATCTATCGGTGGAGCAAATCAAAAGATTGAAGGTTTTTATGATGTGTGTAAAGCTAAAGGGCTTACTGGAACTCAGGGAGTAATGATACCTGCCCTTAATATTTTAGATTTAATGTTACGAAAAGATGCAGTAGAAGCAGTAAAAGATGGGAAATTCCATATTTACCCGGTAGAAACCATTGACCAGGGGATTGAAATATTAACCGGGGTAAAAGCGGGAAACAGAAAAGATGATGGAACCTTCGAAAAAGACACGGTAAATTATTTAGTAGATAAAAAATTAGCTGAATTTGCCAAAAAATTAAAAGAATTTGGTACAGAAATAAAACAATAATAATAAAAGATACTAAAGGAGATTAGTTGTTGATTCGTGTAATAAATGATAATAAAACTATCTACTATTACTCTTTCTTGCAACCCTGCAAATTCAACTATCAATGTTCAATATATGGGGTAGCAACCCATAAATATTACACAGAAGGAG
>JAHJOY010000017.1 GCA_018819665.1 bacterium | reverse complement strand
ATAAAATAAAAGAGGGGAAGAAACAATCCTCTCCCCCTTTTTATTAACGCCCTATTATTTCATTAACTCATTTAGTTGTTCTTGAGCCATCTCTAATGCTTCATCAACTGTCTTCTGTCCGCTCATTACCTCAGATAAAGCCACATTAATCGGATCCATCCATTGGCCTCCATATTCTTTGAACTTAAATGGCTTTACATTCCCTGCAGATGCTCCCAGAAAAACTATTTTATTGGCTTGCGCTTCTGGTGTATCTTTTTCAAAATAAGGATTATCAGCTAAAGCCTTACGGCTGGGTATAGCCAAACCTCGCTCTAAAATCCATTGTTGAGCAGCAGGACTGGTTAAAGCTTCCATAACTTTAAAGGCGGCATCTTTATTCTTAGAATTTGCATTTATACCCCAAGCAACAGTATAAATGAAATTACCTGGCTGGCCAGTTCTGGGGTTTTTAGGTAATAGGGTAGCTCCATATTTTAGATTGGGGGCATTATCCCTTAAGAAACCAAGAATCCAGGCACCTTCTAAGGCAGCAGCGACTTTTTCAGTAGTAAGGGCACCTCCACCCCAACCCTGTCCAATATCAGCTGGCATAATTCCTAAGCCTTTTTCTTTTAATCCTACATACCAGTTAAATGCCTCGAGAAAAGCTGGGTCCATAAGATTGGTTTTTCCATCTACAAAGGGTTCCCAACCAGCAGCATAGGCAAATGCTCCAAATCTGGCAAATTCAGGTGCCAATGCTAAACCAGTTACTTCACCTTCAAAATGTTTTACTAATTTTGAAAACTTATTTTCTAAATCCTCCCAAGTATCCTTTTCGTCGGGGTATGGTACTCCTGCAACATCAAAAAGGTCTTTATTGTAGACTAAGGCAAGGGAATTAAAGTCTTTGGGGATACCATATGCCTTACCATCAAAAGAAAAAGCATTTAATAAGGAAGGAATTATATCATCCTTGCTTATAACAGTTGACTTGGCCAGATAATCATCCAATGGTTCTACTTGTCCAGCCTTGATTATATATTCTGCCCAGAAGATATCCATATAAAATAGATCTCCAGCCGTACCAGCAGAAAGGGAATTAATTAAATTCGCCTGAAAATCATCAACAATTGGTTCATATATTGCAGTAATTCCTTTGTCAGCTAATTCAGGCACCACAAACAGATTAATTAATTCTTCCACTATAGACTGATCGGTTCCTCCCCAACCTACGATTCTTATCTCAGTTTCTGCCATACTTGTTGCTGAAAAGATAAATAACATACTTATTGCCAGTAAAATAACTAAAGTCTTTTTCATTTTTCTCCTCCATAAATTTTATTTTCAAAATTACTAGATAAGCATACTTCCGCTATAATTTTTATAGCATCTATCTCCTCCTTTCGTTCTTTAAGTTTTCTCAAGTGTATCTTTAAGTTGTCCATGCAATTTACCATTATTAACCAAAATACAAGAATCTCTAATTATCAATTTTGGTTTTAACAAATATTTTGTTTGTGGTTTTTCTTTTTTTAACTTATTTAAGATTAATCTCACAGACCATTTCCCCATACCAACAGCATCCTGTCCAATGGTAGTCAATCTTGGCTCAGTATATTCCCCCGTACTAATATTATCAAAACCAATAATGGACATATCCTCGGGTAAATTAAAACCACTTTCTTTAAAGGCTCGAATAGCCCCTAAAGCCATTAAATCACTGGCAACAAAAATCGCAGTCGGTAGTTTTTTCAACTTCATTATCTCTTTGGCACATTGATAGCCGCTATCTTCAGTAAAATCCCCTGTAAAAACCAACCTTTCCTCATAAACTCCTCTTTCTTTCAAATAATCTTGATAAGCATTTGACCTTTCCCAGGAAACCTGAGCATTACGATGACCATTGATCATAGCAATTTTTCGATGACCGAGTCTCCATAGGTAATCCAACGCTTCAAAAACACCTAATTTATTATCAGTACTGACAAAATTAATATTCTCACCTTCTATAAAAGTATCGATGATTGAAATGGGGAAAGGAGAATTTTTAATTTTCTTGATGTGAGGGTCATCTAATCGTAAGCCGGTAAATATTGCTCCTTCAGCTCTTCGTTCCTTACATAATTCTATATATGACTTTTCGTTTAAAAGGTCACTGTCAGTTGAAAAAAGAACGATGTCATAATTGTTTTTATTGGCTTCTTCTAAGATGCCGCCTAAAAACTGTAAACCTAAGTCTTTAGTAAAAGTATGTTCTTGCCTACTAAATATAAACACACCAATTGTATTACTTTTATTAGTTACTAATCTTTTAGCAATTGAATTAGGGGTATAATCTAATTCTCTTGCCGTTTCACGAACCTTTCTTTTAAGTTTTTCACTTATATCTTTTCTGTCATTTAAAGCTTTGGAAACTGCTGCAGCTGAGATTCCTAATTTTTCAGCAATATCTTTAATGTTAGAACTCATCGAGGGGGGTTTCTCCTTTAACGTTTAAGTAACTAATTAAAAAAATATAATCTTTCAATTATAAAGTATTTAAATTTGAGGGTTGCTTTAACGTTTAAGTGTATTATTTAAAATAATACACCATAAAATAAAAAAATGCAAATTATTTTTTTTATATCTAATTTTCTATTCATATTCGTAAATAGAGTAAAATATTATTTTTGTCATGTCAGACTTGATACGGACTCCATAAGTACAACAATTAATAAGGATAGATTCCCTCTTTCGCGGGAATGACATAAGTGGGAGCGGGAATGACATTGGCAAAGCCAAAATTACATTATCACCGTCATAGACGGTAAATTTCTAAGTTTAATTAAAAAATATTAAACTTACTGAACAAACTTTAAATCAGCTACTGCAACACCGATTCTGGAATCACCCATACCAAAATATAAAAACCATTTGCCGTTAAATTGAACTAAACCCTCGGAAAAAACTACATTATTTACTTCGCCCTTTTCTTCCAATATATTATCTACCTCAAGAACTGGCGTATCAGTTCTCTTTAGGACTACTCTTGGGTCTTCCAAAGAAAAAAGTACTTCTCCGGTTGCATATT
>JAHJOY010000177.1 GCA_018819665.1 bacterium | reverse complement strand
TCCCTTTTTAATTCAATTTGCCTTTTCACTTTTTTAGTTGTTGAGCAATTATATAAATTAAACTTTATTTAATAATTATTATTCCGCAAAAAGGCGAATTATCATTCTGTATTTATATATACTCTATCTTATCCTAAAAACCCTTCTTTTTCAAAAATATTTTTAATAAGTTTTTCTCTTATCCTCTTCCCCTTACTCCGCCTAAAAATTTATCCTTCTTTAATTTTGGGTTAAATCCCTTCTTGTGCATTACCCCTTTAAGATAATTCATATACTCTTTTCTTTGCTCAACCATCTTTATCTTCTCTTTTTTAAGCCATTCTTCCTTCTTTTTCTTCTTCTCTATTTCATGTTTATCTTTTTTCTCTTTGCCTCTGTCAACATCTTCCTCTTTCATTTCATTTCACCTCTCTATTTAGTCGTTAGTCGTTAGTGAATAGTAATTCGTATTGCGTATTGCGTAGAGAAACACAACAATGAGTAACAAGTGCTACGTTTCTAGTTTTAAGTTTACAAAATAGGTTACTTATTATATATTACACATTACATCACTTACTAGCTAATTAAAATAACTGATTAACCGGGTAATCGGATAACTAATACCAACTAGCTAACCAGGTAACTAACTAACCAGCTAACTAAAAATATACGCTATACACTAACATATTAGATACTATTCACTAACGACTAATTATTATTTTTATACTAATAAAAAATTTGCTTTAAATTTAGTCAGATTAGCTAATTTTATTCCATTTAACAAATCGTCTAAATCTTTCCCCTCTAAAGTTTCTCTTTCTATTAAATTACGGGCAATCTTTTTTAATTTCCTTTTATTTTTAGTTAAAATATCTTTGGCTTGAGAATAAGCATTTTCAATAATTTTTCTAACTTCTTTGTCTATTTTATTGGCAATTTCCTCACTATAATCACGTTGTTCAGAAATATCCCGACCTAAAAATATTTCATGTTCTTTTCTACCTAAAGTAACAGGACCTAAAGTTTCACTCATTCCGAATTCGGTTACCATTTGGCGGGCAATTTTGGTAGCTCTTTCTAAGTCATTCTGCGCTCCGGTAGTTACATCTTTAAATATTATATCTTCAGCTACCCTTCCTCCTAATAGTACTGCTAATCTATCCAATAATTCTAATTTACTAATTAAATATCTATCTTGGGTAGGAAGTTGTAAGGTATAACCTAAGGTAGCATTACCTCTCGGGATAATGGACACTTTATGTACCGGATCACAATTTGGCAGCATTCTAGCGACAATAGCATGTCCTGATTCGTGATAGGCTATTATCTCTTTTTCTTTATCGCTAATTAGTCTGCTTTTTCTTTCTGGCCCGGCAATAACTCTATCTATAGCAGCTTCTAACTCTTCCATTCCAATATCCTTTTTGTCTTTTCGAGAGGCCAATAAGGCAGCTTCGTTTACCATATTGGCTAAATCAGAACCCACAAATCCAGGAGTCCTTCTGGCTAAAACTTTAATATCAACATCTTTAGCTAAAGGCTTTCCTCTTACATGGACTTTTAAAATTTCTTCCCGACCCAGTATGTCTGGTCTATCTATTACAATACGCCTATCAAACCTTCCCGGTCTTAATAAAGCAGGATCTAAAATATCTGGACGATTAGTGGCAGCAACCATGATAATTCCTATATTCTGGTCAAAACCATCCATTTCTACCAACAGTTGGTTTAAGGTCTGCTCTCTCTCATCATGCCCTCCTCCTAAACCTGCTCCTCTATGTCTCCCTACAGCATCGATTTCGTCCATAAAAATAATGCAAGGGGCATTAGCCTTTGCTTGTTTAAATAAATCTCTTACTCGGGAAGCACCAACTCCCACAAACATCTCTACAAAATCAGAGCCGCTAATACTAAAGAATGGTACCCCTGCCTCACCAGCAATAGCTCGAGCCAGTAATGTTTTACCTGCACCAGGTGGACCATAAAGCAAAACCCCTCTGGGTATTTTAGCTCCCAATTTCTTAAATTTTGCTGGATTTTTTAAAAATTCTATTATTTCTACAACTTCCTCTTCTGCTTCATCAATTCCAGCCACATCTTTAAAAGTTACTTTGGGGGTCTCTTTGCCTATAAGCTTGGCTTTGCTCTTGCCAAAGGACATAACCTTATTCCCTCCGCCTTGCATCTGTTGTATCATAAATAACCATATTCCAATTATTAAAAGCATGGGTAATAAAGATGAAAG
>JAHJOY010000176.1 GCA_018819665.1 bacterium | reverse complement strand
TAAGGCTCTAAAACGTAGAAAATATAAGGGTTTCTGCGTTTTTTTGTTATATGGGGTGTTGGCAGCGCTTCTAAAATAGGGAGCAAATGAGGCAAAAAAGCACTAAAAGTTGTATTTTTAGGAGGCTGAAAGCCTTGCAAAATAAGGATATTAGAGAAATATTGTCATAGAAGCGTTTTTTGAGGTTGGTTAAGGTGATTGTTCATATTTTTTAAAATAGGCGCTTAAAATGGCTTATTTTAGATGTAGTTGGAAAGCCTTATTTTATAAGGGGTTGAGTGAGGTTTTGTGGCGTAAATTCGGTTCCTTGTTAGTTATCCGGAGAAATACTGGGAGAAGAATTAGCTTAGCTTAAATATTTCTTTCAGTTGCCGGTTGGAGAGTTACTAATATGCCCTTGACATCTTTTTAAAAATAGGATATTATTTTTATATCGAATGTAACCGCTTACATTAGTGGGGTTAAAAATGAGAAAAACCATTGATCAAGTAGCTCAGTTAGCCAAAGTTTCTAAAGCCACTGTATCAAGAGTCCTGAATAATAGTCCAAAAGTTACAGAAGAAACTCGAGAGAGAGTAATGAAAGTTGTAAAAGAGTTAGGTTATTATCCCAGTGCAATGGCGAGAAGACTTACTACTAATAAAGCTGAAACAATCGGTCTCATTATTCCCGCTCCCCATGATAGAACTTTCGGTAATCCTTTTTATACGGAGATTATCCGAGGATTCGCCCATCAAGCAAAAATCAAAAAATATGATCTTTTACTATTTACCAACGAACATAAATTTAATTATTCTCAACTATTTTATGATAGACGTGTCGATGGATTATTACTTATAGGAGTAAAAAGAAACGATAAAGGTATTATTCAATTAAGCAAAAAAGAGTTTCCTTATATTCTTACCGGGAAAATAGATTATGAGGATGCAAATTATATTGATGCTGAAAATAGGAGAGGCGCTTACCGGGCAGTTTCTTATTTGGCAAATCTTAATCATAAAAAAATTGCCTATATTGGAGGTTCTTTTGAATTCGTTTTTAACCAGGAGAGATTTGAAGGATATCTTTCTGCTCTACAAGACCATAATCTTGAATACGGTAAAGAATTAACTATGGAAAGTATTAGTACCCAGGAAAGTGGTTATGAAGCCATGCGAAAGATATTAAAATTTTCACCAATACCCACTGCTGTCTTTGCTGCCAATGATTTAGATGCTATTGGTGCGATGAAAGCTGTGAAGGAAAAGGGCTTGAGAATTCCAGAAGATATTGCTTTTATTGGTTTTGATGATATTCAGTTAGCCTCTTTTATGGACCCGCCACTGACTACAGTTAGGCAGCCTATCTTTGAGATGGGCACTACTGCTATTAATCTTTTAGTTGGTATGATTGAGGGAAGGGTAAAAGGAGCACAGCAAATAGAATTGCCCACCCAACTTATAATAAGGAAATCTTCTGGAAAAATAAGAATGTGTAAATAAAGATAACAAATAGAATAAAAAGGAAGGAGAAAAAAGATGTGGAAACTTGTTGTTCTTTTTTGGCTATTATGTTTGTTAATAATTTTTGGAATTATTGGTTTAGCCCTGGCAGCAGAGTTAACCTTTACCTATGTTCCCCTCGAAGATGAGGAAGTGGTCTCAGTAAGTCTGCGTGGTTCCTTTAATAGTTGGGGCGAATGGCCTATGGAAGAACAGTCTGATGGCACCTGGAATATCACTGTAGATTTAGAACCAGGGGAGTATCAATATAAATTTTTTATTAATGGTAAATGGCCCCAGGATATGTCAACTGCCCGCGCTGGAGGCCCCATAGATCCGAATGCCATAGGGTACATTAATGATGGATTTGGTGGCCAGAATGCAATATGTAGAATTAAAGAAGAGGTCACAGAAGGAGTAGTTCTCGTGCATAATCCTGATGCCCCGGCTTATTTATGCATTGCTGATGAGCGATTGGTACTAAGGTTAAAAACTTCACCTCATAAGGTTGCTAAAGTGTTTTTAGTTACCGATGAAGGTAGATGGCCTATGGAAAGACAACTACAATGGGAATACGGAGAAGTTTTTCGCCTGTCATTGAAATTTCCAGATTCCCTGAAGTACCGTTTTGTAGGATATACTATTGAAGGCACTGAATTTTCTCTACCGGAAGACCCCTCCCAATCTTTCTTTTTTGATGGTATTGACCATTTTCCTCAACTTAAATGGGTAAGCCAAGGTATAATCTATCAAATTTTCCCTGAGCGTTTTTATAATGGAAATCCCGAAAACGATGTCCTTGCTCTAAAGAGTGATGAATTTCGCTATAATGAACAGTGGGCTCAGAATAAGCTATGGGTGGAAGAAGGTCCTTCTTTAGCAAATTGGAATGTCCCTATTTCCTCACAACATTGCTGTCATCAGTATTTTGGCGGAGACCTGGCTGGTATTATTGAGAAACTCGATTATTTAAAAGAATTAGGAGTTACTGCATTATATTTAAATCCTATTTTTGATTCGGGCAGCGCTCATGGGTACGATACCCATGACTATATGAAAGTAAGTCCAAAGTTTGGTACCGAGGAGGATTTACAGGACCTCTTAAATGAAGCACATAAAAGAGGAATGCGGGTAATTTTAGATTTTGTTCCCAATCATACCGGTTTAGGTTTTTGGGCCTTTCAGGATGTAGTAAAGAATGGGGAAGATAGCCCCTATTGGGATTGGTATTTTATTCATAAATGGCCTTTTTCTCCTGGTGATCCAAGTGCTTATGAAGCTTGGTGGGGGGTAGGCAGTTTACCCAAATTGAATACCGGTAATCTTGAGGTAAGAGAGTATCTCTTTAAAGTAGTACGTTACTGGTTAAACTTTGGTGCAGATGGCTGGAGAGTTGATGTACCCAATGAATTAGTCGAGGCACAGGCTTTCTTCAGGGAGATGCGACAGATTACCAAAATGGAGAAACCAGATGCTTATCTGATTGCGGAAATTTGGCAACTTGATCCTTCTTGGGTTCAGGGAGACCAATATGATTCTCTTATGAATTATGCCTTAGGGAGAGATATCTTACTCAATTTTGCCAAAGGGAGCATCGACGGAGAAAGTGCTCTGGCTAATTTAAGTCGTTATTTTGCTGCCTATGGAGAAAACGTTACTGCTATGGGCTTTAACTTAGTGAGTTCTCATGATACTGGGCGTATCCTTACTGATTTAGGAGGGGGTAATTTTGGTGATTCACCCAACCCCGGAGCAGTAGAGAGATTAAAACTACTTTCCACTCTGTTTTATACTCTGCCTGGAGCACCGGTAATCTTTCAAGGCGATGAGCGGGGAATTTTAGGTGAAAAGGAATTTTATGATTCCCATCGTTATCCCATCCAGTGGGATACTGCAGATGAAAGCCTTATATCTCACTACAAAAAACTGGCTCAATTACGCCAAAAAATACCTGCCCTTACCAGTAGTGTAGTTCGCGTTTATTATGGGACAGATAACCTGCTTTCCTTCTTTAAAGGCGAGCAAGGCAAGGGCGAAGTATTGATTGTAGCTAATAATGGGACTGAAATAGAAAAGTTTGAATTACCTTTGGGAAATTGGCGATCTGTAACCGAAGGAGAAATATTACAAGGGACTATATACATACCATCACTCCAGGTGAGAATTTTCGAACGTTTATAGCCTATTCACATTTGAATAATATATAGAAGAAAAAATATAAGCAAAGCAAACACATACAAGAAAAGTAGAAATTTTAAAAAAAGAAAAAAAAAGGGGGGTGGTAAAAAGAAAATTTAAGGAATAATTAATTGGGTGTTTCATTTAATATTTTTAAATTTAAAGGAGGAAAATAAAATGAAGAAATTTTTGACAGTTTTATTAGTGTTAGTAATGTTGATGGGTATAGTTGGTATTGCCAGCGCTAAGGTGAATCTAGTCCTGTGGACTAAAG
>JAHJOY010000175.1 GCA_018819665.1 bacterium | reverse complement strand
GTTTGCAGCGGAATATCTTGCTTTAAGGATTTATTTAAACTATTTTCTCTAAAGGCAATATCCAAACATTTAACATTGCCACAAAGATAGGCTCCTCTTCCTGATTTTTTACCTGTCTTATCAATTTCAATTTTTCCATCAGGTGTTCTTATTACTCTAATCATCTCTTTTTTTGGTTTTTTACATTTACAACCAATACAAGTTCTTACAGGTATCTTTAGATTTTTTATCATTTGTAAATACCTTTTTAAGATTAATGTTATTTTTTCTCTAAATCATTTTTTGAATCCGGATCATTCTCCTCTTTATGCTCTGATTCACTTTTTATATCTACTTTCCATCCGGTTAATTTTGCAGCAAGCCTTGCATTTTGTCCTTCTTTTCCAATTGCTAAAGAAAGCTGCTGGTCTGGTACAATTACTGTAGCAATCTTTCCGTTTTCAAAAAGGTTTACCAGTAAAACTTTAGCCGGACTTAAAGAATTAGCAATAAATGTTTTTTCATCATCACTCCATTTTATAACATCAATTTTTTCATCTTTTAATTCCTGCATAATTAATTTTATTCGTGAACCCCTATCACCTATACATGCCCCTATCGGGTCTACCCTTTCATCCTTAGAATAAACTGCAACTTTTGATCGCTTACCTGCTTCACGAGCAATATTTTTAATCTCAACCAGTCCCTCATGAATCTCAGGGACTTCCAATTCAAACAAACGTTTTAATAATTCAGGATGGGTTCTGGATGCAAGTATCTTGGGACCTTTAGATGTTTTTGTTACTTCAAGAATATAAATTTTAATTCTTTTTCCTTTGTAGTATTCTTCATTTTTTATTTGTTCGTTAGGTAAAAGTAGGGCTTCCGTTCTTCCTAAATCTATAATGACGTTTCTATGTTCTATTCTCTGCACAACTCCGGTAACAATATCTCTCTCTTTATCAATATATTTTTCATAAATTACATTTCTTTCAGCTTCTCTAATCTTTTGGACTATTACTTGTTTTGCTGTTTGAGCAGCTATTCTTCCAAATTCTTTAGGCATAGTTTCTATTAAAATAGTATCCTCAATATTATACTTTCCCTTATCTGATATTGGCAAGTCATCTATACTAATTTCTTTTAAAGGTTCTGAAACTTTCTGTACAATAGTTTTCTTGGTGAATATTTTAACTTCTCCACTGTCTTTAGAAATATCTATTTTTATATCATCTATATTGCTTGCATAATTTTTTTTATATGCTGAAGCTATCGCTGATTCAATCGTCTCTATTAATATATCTTTAGATATTCCTTTTTCTTTTTCTATTTCATCTAATACTTTTGCTAAATTTATATTCATAGATAATATACTTTATCCTCCTTCCTATTAAAATGTTTCAAGTGAATTAATTGCTTAATATATAACAAAAGAGTGGTCTTGAATACCACTCTTTTGAGGAGAACAACCTTTTTACTTAAGCACAAATAATTATAACATAAAACTATTACTTTAGCAATATTTTTGAAACGATACATTCGTATATCGTATATCGTATATCGTATCTCGCAAAGAATAAGTTAGTTGGTTAGTTAGTTACTTGGTTAGCTGGTTAAGAAAATAAAAGCCAAATTAGTATCGAGTATCGAGTATCGCGTGAATAAAATTAGGATTCAAGTGTAGGGGCTCGATTCATCGAGCCCGTCTGTTTCGGGGCGGATGAATCCGCCCCCTACGCCAGATTCAGAGATTACAATGACATAAAAATGATAAGCTGAAAACTTGAATTTATACTAACGACTATTCACTATTCACTAACGACTAATTCGTATCGAGTATCGCGTGAGGAAAAAACTGGAGAAAAAAGAAGATGGGAAAATAAAAGCAAAAAATATTTTTTTCTCTTTCTTATTACCCCAATAAAGTTTGCACTGAGGAAACAACGTAATTAGATGAGATTTTATTTAATTTAACACTAACTATTTCACCTTTTTTACCGATAAAATCAGGAATTATTATTTTAATATAATTAGAGGTGATACCACGGGAATAGATTCTTCCTTCTTTGTCTTTTATCTCGTCCTCGACCAAAATTTCAGCAATTGAATTGAGGAATTTTTTTTGAAAATCATAAAATAATTCTTTAGATAATTCTTGTAACTTTTTACTTCTTTCTTTTTTGGTTCTATTATCGACTTTATTGGGCAGCAAAGCTGCTAAGCACTCTTTACGATTAGAATATTGAAAAACGTGTATTTTTGCAAAGCATATTTTTCGAGCAAAATTAACGGTTTTGCTGAAACTATTACTATCTTCATTAGGGAAACCCACCATAATATCAGTAGTTATAGCTATATCAGGTATTGTTTCTTTTATCAGGGAGATCTTTTGGTAAAAAATCGAGGTATCATAAGGACGATTCATAAGATTAAGAATTTTGTTATCACCACTTTGCAGAGGAATATGTAGGTGATGACAAAACTTAGAACAGTTTTTAAAAATATTTAATAATTCAGCATCGATGTCTATTAATTCTATTGAACTTAAACGAATCCTTTTTATTCCCTTAAAATTGCTAATCAGAGAAATTAATTTTGCTAAATTTGTTTTTCCTTTATCTATATCCCTACCGTATGTACCCAAATTAATTCCTGCGAGGACTACTTCTTTAACTCCATTACTACTTAAATTAGACACTTCTTCCAATACATCTTCTACAGATCTACTTCGAGCAGGACCTCTAACATATGGAACTTTACAATAAGTACAGAATCTATTGCAACCATCTTGTATTTTTAGCCAGGCGCGGGTATGCAAGCTGCTTGATTTATTTTTAAGAATATTGTCATATTTTTTCAGATATTTTGCAGGCTTTACTCTAATAACCGTATCATGGAAATCTATTTTTTCTAATTGTTGTAAAATATCATTTTTTTCCCCATTCCCTGCTATAAGACTGATCCCTTCTATTTTTTGTAGATCTTCATAATCAGACTGTGCATAGCAGCCGGTTACAATTATTTTTGATTTTCTATTTTGGCGGATAGCTTTTCTAATCATCTGTTTAGATTTTCGATCTGCTTCTTGAGTGACAGTACAAGTATTTATTATGTATACATCAGCATTTTGGTGAAAATCTACTATTTGAAAGCCTTTATCTTTAAAAAAATTGATAATGCTTTCTGTCTCGTATTGATTTACTTTACATCCGAGTGTTTTAAGAGCAACTTTAATAATAAATGTTCCTCCCTTTTTCGTATTTCGTATATCGTATTTCGTATATCGTTAGGACTACAGAAGCCTAATTAGTATTTCGTATCTCGTGAATCGTATCTCGTTAAAAAAAAGAAGTCCGAAGGTAGAATACAGAAGACAAAATAAAAAAAATAGAAATGGAGGAGTAAAGTTACGAAGCAATCTCGATTTTGTATATCGTTTATAATTGGTTAGTCAGTCAGTTACCCTGTTTGCCGCTTTGTCAGTTGCTTCGAGACGATATCTTTTTTTACTTCTATCTCTTATTTCTTAACAATACGAAATACGACATACGATATACGAAATACGATATACTAATTATTGTTTTGTCCGAAAGCATTTTTTATTTTCGTAAAAATACCTTTCTCTCCTAATTTCTCTAAATCTTCTCCATTTAATTTTGCATATTCTAATAATAAATTTCTTTGTTTATCATTCATCTTTTTAGGAATTTCCACTATGAGTTTAATATATTGATTTCCTCGCTGCTGAGTTCCAATTTTAAATATTCCTTTTCCTCCAAGTCTAAAGACACTATTTGGCTGGGTGCCAGCGGGTATTTTTAGTTTCACTTTTTCTTCCAAGGTAGGGACAGTAGTTGTTCCACCCAATGCGGCTTTTACAAAACTAATTGAATGAGTACAACTTATGTCTATCCCTGTACGTTTAAATATTTTATGAGGTTTTACGTATAAAACGATGTATAAATCACCAGAAGGACCACCTCTTTCTCCCGGTTCTCCCATTCCAGATATTCGTAACTTATGGCCGGTATCTACACCAGCAGGTATTTTCACTTTTACTACTCTATTTTTCTTTACTTTCCCTGTACCTCTACAATTGGTACATACATCCTTTATTATTTTCCCTTCACCTGCACATCGAGGGCAGGTTTTTATATTAACAAATTGGCCAAACATTGTACTTTGAGTGCTTTTGATCTCACCCGTACCGTGGCAATCAGGACAGGTCTGGGGAGAAGTCCCGGGTTTGGCTCCGCTTCCTTTGCACGCTGGACAAGTTTCCCAGCTTGGGACCTCTATTTTAGTTTCCTTGCCAAAGGCAGCATCTTCGAAGCTTATTTCTAAATTATATCTTAAATTGGCTCCTCTTTGAGGACGCACTCTTCCTTCACTTCTTCGAGTTCTTGTTCCAAAAAAAGAATCAAAAATATCACTAAAATCTCCGAAGTCACCGAAATCAGAAAAACCTCTTCCCTGAAAATCAAACCCTCCCATGCCTTCGGCTGAGCCAAATTGATTATACCTTGCCCTCTTTTCCGGGTTACTAAGTACTTGATAGGCTTCATTGATTTCTTTAAATTTCTTTTCGGTATCACCATCAGATGAATTTCTATCAGGATGGTATTTAAGGGCAAGTTTTCTGTAAGATTTTTTTATTTCCTCAGGAGTAGCATCTTTTTTTACTCCTAAGATTTCATAGTAGTCTCTTTTTGTCAATTAATGTTTCCCTCTTCCCTCGTATGTCGTATTGCGTATCGAGTTAAAGTTTTTGTCATATATCTCGTATTTCTTATTTTGTCATTGCGAGGGAGTAAAACGACCGAAGCAATCCCAATTGAGATTGCTTCGCTTACGCTCGCAATGACATTTCTGTTTTTTTATTCCCTGTAGGGGGCGGATTCATCCGCCCCGAAACAGAAGACGGGCTCGATGAATCGAGCCCCTACATTTGAATCCTACTTTTCTTCACGTAATACTAACGACTATTCACTATTCACTAACGAG
>JAHJOY010000174.1 GCA_018819665.1 bacterium | reverse complement strand
AGAGCTTTTCTAAAGCAGCTTCCAAATTATTTCCCATCACCACATCAGAGCCATTTGAGACAATTACTTTCTTTAACTCTGGTATCTCGCCCTTTTCTGCACGTAGATACAAAGGCTCAACATAGATTATCGATTTTTCTATAGGAATTACCAACAGATTCCCTCGGATAACTGTGGAGCCCTTCTGTCCCCATAAGGTCAACTGTTGAGAGATCTCCGAATCCTGGTCAATCCGTGCCTCTATCTGCATCGGACCAAAGACCAGTTTTTCTTTGGGGAATTTATAGACGATTAAATTCCCATAATCCGGCTGGTCATTCTTTGCGGCTAACCAGGCAATCATATTATTCTTGGTAGAAGGAGTAAAGGGAGTCATCAGGATAAATTCTTCTCTCTCGTGACCCGGAAGTTTAGTTATAATATAATATGGCTCCATCCTGATTTCATTGTCAGCATAAATCTCATTGGGAATGTTCCAGTAATCTTCCTTATTATAAAATACATCGGGATCCGTCATATGGTAAGTAGAATAAAGCTCAGCCTGTACCTGGAAGAGGTCTTTGGGATAACGAATATGTTCCTTTAAATTCTCAGGCATCTGGTCAAAGTTCTTAAACAGTTGAGGGAATATATTTTGATATACTTTAACTAATGGGTCTTTCTGATCTACTATATAAAAATCCATAGTACCATTATAGGCATCAATTACTACTTTAACCGAATTTCTAATATAATTAAAGTAACCCCCTGTAATAGGAGTAGAGTAAGGGTAATTATTAGATATAGTATAGGCATCCTGTATCCAGAATAACTTCCCTTCTTTAGAAATTACCATATAAGGATCATTATCATAACTGAGGAAAGGAGCTGTCTTATTGACTCTCTCCTGAATATTACGATAGATCATAATTCGGCTATCCCGAGTAAGATTGGTGGTAAGTAAAATTTGAGGATTAGAATATTTTATAGAAAATAATATCCTTCTCCACAAAGAAGATACTGGCAACCCACCACTACCCACATAAGTACTATAGACATTTTCGTTTCCTTTTGGATAATCGAACTCTTTGGCTTTAGTCTTAACCATTACATACCCTTCGGTTATTTCTCCATAATATATTTCTGGTCGGGTAATAGTCAGGTCTACACTGGAAACAGGAGGAATATCTTTAATTAATAAATAAGGGAGGCCTTCTCCGCTAATCTTATTAACCGGGTTTACCACCACTCCATATCCATGAGTGTAAACCAATTTCTCATTAACCCAGGTTCTGGCCTGTTCTGGTATTTTTGCCGAGTTTAATTCGCGGGGAGAGACCATCACCTGCTGATAATTTCCGTTAAAATAATAACGGTCCATATCCACACTATTAAAATCATAATAAAGTCTGATGGCCTGAATCTGTTTTAAAGTCTGTTTTATAGGTCTCCAATCCCAGAGTGGGATATTTCCAATCGTTTCTCTATTCTTTTCAATATCTTCGAAGCTTATTTCTTCCTTTACCGGAAATTCTTCTTCTTTAATCTTGTCTAAACCATAGGCTAATCGGGTAGCTTCAATATTATTTAATATATAAGGTCTCTCCTTGTCACTCTCATTAGGTAAGACTATCGCCCTCTGCATAATCTCGGGATAAATTCCTCCCAGCAAGACAGAGACACCAATCAACACCGCCAACCCCAAAAGCGGCAATTTCCAATTTTCTTTCCTTGCAGTTGCAAAAAATAGTGCCGCACAAATCAAAGCTACTACCATTAAAACTCTCAAGGCTAAAAGAGTGGCATGGGTATCAGCATATCCTGCTCCAAAGATAACCGCACGAGTAGAGTAGAGAATCTTAAAGGCATTCAGCCAATACTGCCAGGACTTTAAAATTAATATTAAGCCAATTAGCAAAGACAGGTGCACCTTAACTGGGGTTTCAATAATAAGTTTTTTATATTCATATTTTACCGCTTTTTTAATAACATAAATGGCAACCACTACAACGGTAATAAGGGTAAGAGTAAAGGATAACCAGTTTCTGACAAATTCCCAGAAAGGAAGACTGAACATATAAAAACCGATATCCCGATTGAAGATAGGATCGGCTATTCCAAATGAAGTCCTGTTTAAATAAATCAGAATCTTCTCCCAGCTGGTACGCTCAGAAAATCCCATAAATAGCGCCACAATCAGAGAAAACCATAAAACAAATTTTTTATTTATCTGAATATTTTGCAGACTTTTATATAGTTGAATCTCCGGCCTTTCAAACTCATCCTGGCTTATTTCCACCTGAAACTCCGGAGCAAAACGTCGGGCAAAAGAAAGATTTATAAAAGACAATATAAAAAATGCTGCGGCAAAAAACAGCATAACTACCCCTTTAGTCAGTAGTATCTTCCAAAAAACAGTAACATATTGTACTGACTTAAACCATATTAAATCAATATAAATTGAGGCAATCGCACCCACAATTATTACCACTAATAAGATTATGCCAATAATTATCCATTTTAAATTTTTTACTTTATCCGCCATTTCTTCCCTCCAATTTTTATTTTTTATACCTGTATTATATCATCTTACGCCAGTATTGCAATAAATGAAAAAAGTTGCCAAAAGGTGCCAGGCACCTTTTGGCAACTTTTTAAAATAAATCCTTATAACTTTTAAGTTTAAAAAGAGATTCTGTGTTTTTTACTGCCTTTACTATCGCCCGAGCCATTACTTCAGCCGCAATAGACCCTACCACATTTATCCCGGCCTCTACCTCACCGGTGGCCATACAAAAGATAGTATCTCCATCAAACATGGTATGGGCAGGACTTATAGTCCGGGCATAACCATCCTGAGCCATCATCGCCACCTTGGTTGCTCCGGCTTTGGTTAGGGTTGCATTGGTAGCTACTACCCCTATAGTGGTATTTTTAGAAAAATTACTTCCGCTTCTTTGAGGAAAATTTCTCAAGAAAGACATAGTGTTAGCAAATTCTTTTTTGTCCTCACTTAAAACCCCGGCAATAATCTCTCCGCTTTCCGGGTCAACTACATCTCCAAAACAGTTCACTGCCACTATGGCTCCTATTATTAGCTCTTGAGACTTAAAGCTGGCCGTGCCCAGACCGCTCTTCATACAACGAAGTCCGCCAAATATCTTTCCCACCGTTGCCCCGGTCCCAGCTCCAATATTACCCTGTCTGACTTCCGCATCAGAAGCATTAAGACAGGCATCATAACCCATCCTGGCATCAGGTCTTACCCTGTAATCACCTACACCCAGGTCAAAGAGCACTGCCCCGGGGACAATAGGAACCTTGGTTAGCACCACATCAAAACCTATTCCCCTTTCTTCTAAATACTTCATCACCCCTGAAGCTCCATCCAACCCGAAGGCGCTGCCTCCGCCCAAATAGATAGCGTGGGCTTTATCTACCAGATTTACCGGATTTAAAAGATCCGTCTCCCGTGTGCCCGGAGCTCCTCCCCGCACATCTACTCCTGTTGTTGCTCCCTTTTCACAGATAATCACCGTACAGCCTGTCCCGGCTTTTAAATCCTGACTGTGCCCCACCTTTATCCCCGGCACATCTATAATAGCATCTTTTAAAACTTTCGAACTTTCCTT
>JAHJOY010000173.1 GCA_018819665.1 bacterium | reverse complement strand
CTTACTAAAATTCACTCGTTAAGCGAACTTCAAATACAATGAATAAGGGATAGTTCTCTGGCAGGTAAGTAATTTTTACTTTTTATTCAATTAATATTAGTTATAGATGAAGGGAATATAGGTGTTATGAGAAGAAAAGATAAAGAAATAGTTGATGAAAAATTGATGGTATCTATTATTGAAAAAGCAATTGTTTGCCGGGTAGCGATGTGCTGGCAAGATGAACCTTATGTGATACCCATGAATTTTGGTTATCAGGATAATTATATTTACCTGCATTCAGCCAGGGAAGGACGGAAGCTGGATATTCTTCGGAATAATGATAAGGTTTGTATAGAATTTGATGTTGATGTAGAACTGGTTCAATCTCGGGAGGTATGTAAGACCAGTATGAAGTATAAGAGTGTCCTGATTTTTGGCACAGCAGTTATTTTAAAAGATATTGCAGAAAAGAAAAGAGCTCTGGATATTATAATGCACCACTATTATTACCATAATTCTCCATCTGTATTTCATTACCCGGAGGATGCTCTGGAAAAAGTAATCATTATTAAAGTAAAGATTAAAAAAATGACCGGAAAGGAATCATTATAAAGGAGATTTAAGGAGAAGTATCGGTTATTTTATGGTTTTGATAACCCTGCTATTTTTAAACAAAGAAAAAAACCTAAGAGGCGGTTCAGAAAAATCTCACTAAAATTTCATCTAAGGAATTACAGAGATCCAATCAAGGCCAGGTGATAAGAATAAAAAAATAGAGCCCGGCAGAACACGGCTATTCTTAGTTTATCATGTGAAGGGTTTATTAACATTGCTTGTAATTTTAAAATAAAAGGACTATATTAATTAAATGTATTAATTCGAGGTTAAGAAAATGTCTGATAAAGATAGAAGAGAAGTAAAATCAAAATTAAAACTTAATGCTTTAGGTCATTCTTATAATGATATGTATTTTTTTATCATACCTTTACTTTTACCCCTTTTTAGAGAAGAATTTAGCCTCAGCTATGTTCAATCAGGATTAATCTTAACTGTTCATGTTGCTTTGAGATCTATCTTTTCCTTAATATTCGGATACTTTGGAGATAAATATGAGAAAAGAGTGATTATAGCCAGTGGCTTTATCTGCTCTTCTATTTTTTTAGGAAGTTTAATCTGGATAAATAATATCCACACCATTGTTACTTTTTTATTTTTATTAGCTATCGGTGTATCAACTTTTCATCCCTTAGCAACTGCCATGGTTAGAGAAAATTCTAAATCAAACCAGAGAGGACGTAATTTTGGTCTATTTACTGCCGCGGGAACATCAGGACTGATTGTGGCGAGTGTATTATTCGGTGTTTTTGTTCAAATATGGGGATGGAAAATAACCTGCCTCTTATTCTCTTTGCCTGGTTACTTCCTGGCTTATGTATATCTAAAATCAAAAAAGGATAAAAAAAATCATAAAGCAGAAGTAGAGAAGAAAACCAAACAAAGCCATATTCATTTATTTTTTATAAGTATAGGTATCCGAAGCCTGGGAATCTGGGCTGTTCTTTCATTTCTTCCTCTTTATGCTACAGATTATGTCGGTTTAAAACCCGAGATTTCTGCCTGGATTGTCAGCGTGTATTTTATCGGAGTGTTTTTAGGCGCCCTCATTTCCAGTAGAATTACAGATAAAAATCAACCACTTGTTTTAGTATTATCATCAACCATTCTTACTACTTTACTGCTTATGGGTATCACCTTCATTGTTCAACCCTTACCTATTTTCTTGGTTATTGGAATCCTGGGTAGTTTAGATGGAATATTTTTTCCCTCTTTAAATACCTGGTTGACCTTTATTTGTCCGGTTAACCAGCAGGGTAAAATTTTTGGGATATTATTCTTTGTTGAGGGAGTTTCTGCTACAATTGCCCCTACTCTCTACGGATGGATTGCAGACAAATCCAGTTTAATTTGGGCTTATCGTTTGGCCGCAATTCCTCTATTTATTAGCTTCATTCTATTACTGGTACTTCACTTTTTAGAGAGTAAGCACGATAAAGCTTATAAAGTGAAACTTAACCTTTCGCCATAGAGTATTCAGCACAATGTTTATTTAGTTATTATAAGAAAAATAATTCCTTGTGTAATTTTTTGTCTGCCAGAGGAACCTCTACTGACAGTAATGTAAAATAGAGAACCTTCATCTTTTTTATAAAATATTTTCCAAAAAGCTTGGCAAACATTTTTTTATAGATTATAATAGTTGCATGATGACACAAATAAACAAACATTTGAAAAAAGAACAAAAAGGTGAAGATAGGGGATGCTGTGGTATTCCTGGAATCCCTGGTCCCCGCTTTTTAAAAGCATTTAGTGATTCTACAAGACTTCGTATTCTCGCCCATTTGGTGGAGGCTAAGGTGCCTCAAATGGTCAGCGAGATTGCTAAAAATTTTCCAATTGATGTTTCTGTAGTATCCCGTCACCTTGCCATACTTCGGGACGAGGGGATTCTACTTGCAGAGAAGCAGGGCAAAGAGGTTTATTATTCGGTACGATACGAATTTTTATCCTCGATCTTTCGGGGTTTTGCCAGTGCTATTGAATCACGTTGTCCACCTAAAGAGAAAAATGGATAATAAAAATATAAGGGAAGGAAATTTTTTTAATATTATATTTGCATAATTACGCAACTGTGTCATTATATAAAAGAAAAAAATCAGAAAAATTAAAGAAAGAGGAGAATATTTCATGAATTCTAAAGAAAAGAAAATTGATGCAAAAAAGATTAGAGAGGAAGTAAAAAAAAACTTATGCTGAAGCAATATCCCGGAAAAACTTAAGTTGTTGTGGTAGTTTTGAAGAAACATATTGTTCTGCTAAAGCAAAAGATATCGGCTATAGCGAAGAAGAACTTAATAATTTTCTTACTGATTCTAATATTACAACTTTTGGTTGTGGAAATCCATTAGCCTACAGTGAAGTAAGGGAAGGTGATGTTGTGCTTGATCTGGGTCCGGGTGCCGGGCTTGATCTTTTGATTGCTGCCCGAAAGGTGGGACCCTCAGGGCAGGTCATCGGTGTGGATATGACCGAAGAGATGATCAGCAAGGCAGAGGAGAATATCAAGGCTGCAGGAGTCAAGAATGTTGAGATACGTAAAGGATTAATCGAGGATCTTCCCGTTAAATCATCTTCGGTTGACTGGGTAATCTCCAACTGTGTTATTAATCTTTCTCCGGAGAAGGAGAAGGTGTTTTCTGAGATTAGTCGTGTGCTAAAACCAGGAGGTCGAATGGTAGTTTCAGATATGGTGGGTGAGAACATTCCAGAATGGTTGAGAGAAAATAAAAACTTATACAGTGCCTGTATTTCCGGAGTGATCAGTGAAAAGGAATATCTTTCTGGGCTGCGTAAAGCAGGGCTTGAGAAAGTGAAGGTTTCCGAGCGTATTGTATATCAATCAGACGAGTTAGAGTCATTTATTAAATCATCACCGGAAATAAGCAAGGATATCAAGCGGATTATTAGAGAGCTAGATATTAAAGTGGCAAGTGTTAAAATTTCTGCTTATAAGCCTGCTCTCTGAGATTCTTAAAAATAAAAAAAGCCTTAATTCAAGAACTGGGTAATGTTCTCAAGATTAAGGCTCTTTTTAGCATTAGCATTAGCATTAGTTGTTTGCGTCTTATCCTTTCAGATAG
>JAHJOY010000172.1 GCA_018819665.1 bacterium | reverse complement strand
CAGATTGTTATTTTAAAAGACGAACTTGTTTTAGAACTGAAAGAAAATATACAAGAAAAGGAAAAACAGATTGAAGAACTAAAAGCAAGTTTAACTAGAGAAGAAAAAGATTTAGAGAAAGAATATGTTGATAAATTATCAGAACTAACAGAAGAAAAAGCCAAACTTGAAGCTTTGTTAACCGAAAAAGAAGAAACAATTAAAATCATTGAGAAGCAAAAAGAAGAATCTGAACAGATTGTTATTTTAAAAGACGAACTTGTTTTAGAACTGAAAGAAAATATACAAGAAAAAGAAAAACAGATTGATGAATTAAAAGCAAGTTTGGCTAGGGAAGAAAAAGATTTAGAGATGGAATATGCAATAAAAGTGTCTGAACTAATGG
The DNA here is from genome assembly GCA_018819665.1 of bacterium. Classification (GTDB taxonomy): domain Bacteria; phylum Atribacterota; class Phoenicimicrobiia; order Phoenicimicrobiales; family Phoenicimicrobiaceae; genus Sediminicultor. The sequence goes on along the minus strand of JAHJOY010000172.1, from coordinate 2,073 downwards.
AGGAAAAAGGACAACTTGAAGCTTTATTAATTGAACAGGAGGGAATTTTGCAAACTAAAGATCGAGAGAAAGAGGAGCTTATTAGCAAATTAGAGGATTGCAATAATCAAATTAACGAACTAAAAGACAAGTTGGTTCAACAAGAAATTGGAGAAGAAAAAGATTATGTTGCAGAACTATCTGCATTAACGGAAGAGAAAAGCAAACTGGAGACACAACTAAAAACTTCTCAAGGGCTCCTTTCAGAAAAAGAAAGTACAATTGCAGTCCTTAAGCAGCAAAATGAAGAATCAGAGAAAAATATTATGGAAAAAGATAAAACAATTGCAGAGCTATCCGAAAGCATAAAAGGATATGAAAACCTAGTTACGGAAATAAGAGAACAGATGGCTCAAGAAGGAAAAGAAAAAGAAGCAGAATATGCTGATAGATTAGCTTTATTAAAAGAAGGTAAGGATATAATAGAGGCAAAATTAGCCGAGGCAATAAAAAAGACCATACCAGATTATTATGAGGTAAAGAAGGGAGACTCACTCTGGAAAATTGCTGAAAGATTTTATAATGCAGGTGAGAAATGGATAAGAATTTTTGAGGCAAATATGGAGAAAATAAATAATCCTGATTTAATTTATCCTTATCAGAGATTAACTATTCCTAAAGAATAATTTAGCATCGAGTATCGAGCATTGAGTATCGCGTCTAGAAATACAGTAATGAGTAATATGTAATAAGTAATGGACGACGAGTGAGAAGTTGCGAGATGCAAATGTAGGGGTTCGATTCATCGAACCCGTTAGAAGAATTAACAAAACGAAAAGGGGCAGACACAAGGTCTGCCCCTACTATTTTCACCATTCACTAACGACTAATTTTATCCACATATCCTATCTATCTCTTCTTTATATTTCTTATGTATTTCGAATCTCTTCATCTTCAAAGTTTCAGTCATTTCTCCGGCTTCCATGGTAAACTCATTAGGAAGTAAGGCTATCCCCATTACCGTTTCATAAGGGGTGAATCCGTGTTCTTTGGAGATTAGTCTTTTTTGTTCTTTTTGGAATAAAGAGATAACCTTGGGATGATTAATTAGCTCATCAATATTTTTATATTTAATATCCTCTTTCTCTGTATATATTTTTAGAGCTTCAAAATCAGGAACAATTAATGCTCCCAGACGAGACTTATCCTGGCCGACTATAATTACCATATTAATATAATCACATTCCTTTAGTCTATCTTCTAAAGGATGTGGCACAATATTCTCTCCCCCTCTTAAGACTATAGTGTCCTTTATCCTTCCCACAAGTTTGAGATATTTTCCGTTATAAGTTTTCTTGCCCAGGTCACCGGTATTAAACCAACCATTTTTAATAACTTCCTTGGTCTTTTCCTCATTTTTGTAGTAACCCCTCATAACCATAGGGCCTTTAGTTAATACAATACCTACTTCACCATTAGGTAATTCTTTGTTATAATCATCTTTATCCACAATCTTTATCTCTACTTCTGGTAGGGGAGGGCCAACGGTGAACATGATGTAATTTTCCGGATTTCTTGCAGTTAGAACTGGAGAGGTTTCGGTTAATCCATAACCTTCACAGACCATAATTCCAACTGTATTAAAAAATAAATCTACGGTTTCAAGAAGTGCCCCTCCTCCACTGATAGCAAATCTTAATTCTCCTCCTGTTACCTCTCTGATTTTCTTAAATACTAATTTATCGGCAAGTCGGTATTTCCAGCCTAAACTCTTAACTGTTTTTTTAGCTTGGGTTATTTCTTCAGGGGCATAATCAGCTCGATCGAATAAGGGCAGAGTATTATTAAGAATTCCTTCTGCCTTCTTATATTCTTCTCCGACACCAATAGCCCAATTAAATATAGTTTTCTGAAGTGTGCTTCCTTTTTTAGCTTTATCCATAACCCCTTTATATACACTTTCCCATATACGGGGAACACTACAAATAATAGTAGGTTTTTCTGCTTTAAGGTCTGGAAGGAGGACCTGTTTAAAAGGTTTACTATAGGCGGTTGAGGCTCCTGTGCTTAAGGCAACATACTCCGCTATTCGTT
>JAHJOY010000171.1 GCA_018819665.1 bacterium | reverse complement strand
CTTCATCGATATTCTCCTTACTTGTATAACAAATAAAAAAACCATTTCATTAACCTACATATCTGAATATTGTCAGATAAAGGGGTTTAAACCCCTGGCTAATAAAATGGTTTTCTCTTGTTTCTCCACCATTTACATTCAATTTTGTTATTATAATATCATATCAAATTATAATTTACAATGTTTATTTGCATCTAGTCTTTGTCAACTCTTTGGGAAAATGGAGACGGTATATTTTTTAGAAGCCAGTTTACTTCTGTAATAAAAAATAGAACTGTCCCCATTTCTTTATTGAACTGTCCCCATTTCTTTATTTATTCTTTAATGAAGTTTTGGGGCAGCTATTACAGGAATACCATTTCTTAAAAGTTCTTTAGCGGTCCTCTGAACTGCATCGTGCTTGTCCAGATAGTTTCGCTCTAAACATGACATTAAATTGCTTTTTATAACCTCATTTCTTGGCATAAAATATTCCAGAATATCAGATGGATGTTCTCTCTTTTCCTCAACTTCAGGAATTCCCCCTTCATGTTTTGCAGAAATATTTTTTACCTTTTTAGCGATCTCAATTAGCTCTGCCAGCCTATCGTATGGTTGTTTTACTATACCTTTAGAGGTTTCAACTATGTGGTGTTCTATTCTAACCATATCCTCAAATCCTAAAGCTTTTCTTATATCTCCTGTAAAGGAAATTGTTTCATTATTGACTGAATTTGAGAGGTTGAACCCTACAAGCGGTGTTGTTCCATCTTCTCGGGAAAATAATTTTGCAGTCAATAAAGTCCACAAAACATTAAAAGGATTATCATTGCCCATAAATACTGAGATTTTAAACTCAATATCAATTCCAAGTTTGTAGAGGAAATAGCTTGCTAAAATTGTTCCTCCATTTATATTTAGTACCTCTCTTACACCATAATTGGTATAATAGTAAAGATACTCATCAACCCACTTATAAACATAATCATTCGGTTGTCCAATTCCTCCAAAATACCCCGTAATTGTCTCGGCGCCACCTAGATGTACATTTGAACCATCTGTTCCTTTGGTGTCTAAGCTTTCGACCCATGTTGAACCTAATATTTTCATTGCTGAAATAGTAGCTAATAGATCTCCGTCCTCTTCTTGCTCTTTCATAAACCTAACCCTTATAAACCTGCTTGGCATCAGTTCTCCTCTTTCAATCGATTGTTTTGCCTGAGAAATTAGCCAGGAGAAATAATGTAGTGAGGATATTTCCAGGGTAACTTTGTAACTTTCATCAACCATATCTTTGGGGGCATTAATCTTATTTTTGTATTCCTCCATACTTATGAATTTTTTCCCATCTCTTTGTTCTATTAACCAATTGAGTTGATCTACATATTCCGGTTTTTTATGTTGCAATTTTTCCATAAGTATTCCAATTTTTCCATTTTGTTGAGCAAGATCATTAATTTTTTTCGGACCACCGTATTTATCAACAATTTTAATTATTTCGTCAATTACTGGATTACTCTCTTTTGTTAAAAATTTATTAACCTCATTTAATACCTTAGAATCGATTGCTAATTTTCCCTTCATAAGGATTCCCTCCCTCATAATATAACTTTACGTACTTCTATAATTTTCGTTTTTCTATTAAAAAAGACTTATTCAAACTCTTTCAACATCTCATAAAACTCTTCTTCTTTGCCCTTTTTAATATGATAGGCATGATCATCAGTAGGAAAGGCACCCGTCTTTACATCCTTGATATATTCTTTAAAAGCATTGGTCTCTATCTCAGCAACATTAGCATATTTCTTAACAAATTTAGGAGTAAAGGCTTGGAATAGCCCCAACATATCTCCACAGATTAATAGCTGCCCGTCACAGGGGCCCCCTGCTCCAATAGAGTAGACAGGTATAGTTAGTTTTTTAGTAATAAAAACGGTTAACTCCGGAGGAACTGCTTCTAACAGAAGGGCATAACCACCAGCTTCCTGGATGGCCAAGGCATCTTTGATTAGCTCTCGGGCACTGGCAGCATCTCTACCCTGGGCCTTAAACCCACCTAACTGTCCTGAACTCTGAGGGGTTAGACCGATGTGACCCATAACTAAGATTCCGGCATCAGCTATAGCCCTTATTTTACTGCAGACCCTCTTCCCTCCTTCTAACTTTACTGCATCCATATCAGCCTCTTTGAGAAAACGCCCTGCATTTCTGACTGCTTCTTGGTCGGAAATCTGATAGGACATAAAGGGCATATCTCCTATACAAAAAGTATTCGGTGCTCCTCGTCGGACTGCCTGGCAATGAGAGATACAATCCGCCATAGTAACTGGGATTGTCCCTTGATAACCCAATACTACCATCCCTAAGGAATCACCGACTAAGATCATATCCATACCGGCTTGCTCAACAAAAGATGCAGTAGGGAAATCATAGGCAGTTACCCAAGCTACTTGTTCTCCTTCCTTTTTCATTTTTATGAAATCTAAACGGGTCTTCTTTTTAGCCATTCTTTAATCCTTCCTTTCTATTTTATTTTTTTGTAATTACAAACAAAATAGGCAGTTATCCTATTTTGCAATCTTTATATTTTAGAAATTTTTAAAATGTGTCTTTTAGTTCTTTCTCTCGAGAAGCAACATGGTAAAAAGCATTTGGGTATTGGATTCT
>JAHJOY010000016.1 GCA_018819665.1 bacterium | reverse complement strand
CGATGGATATAAACGAAAGTGGAGCACTGATTTTAAAAAAAGAAGATGGCCAACTGGTAGAATTAATTTCCGGAACCATCATTTAAATTTTTTTGACATTACCGTTAACGTAAGATATTATATTGGTTAACAATAATTAATCAGAAAATCGGAGGATTTAAAAGTGTCAAAAATGAATATTCGTCAGATGACTTTAATCTCTTTTTTTGCTGCTTTAACCGCAGTGGGAGCATTTATTTCGATCCCCATTTATCCTGTCCCTCTTACTTTGCAGACTTTATTTACTCTTTTAGCCGCTATGACTCTGGGAAGCGTTATGGGAGCATCAAGCCAGATAATCTATGTGTTGTTGGGCGTAGTAGGTTTGCCAGTTTTTGCTGGCTTTAAAGCTGGGATAGGTATTTTATTTGGACCAACCGGTGGATTTTTATTTGGGTTTATAATTTCCGCTTATGTTATTGGTAAGATAATAGAGTTGAAAAAAGAAAAGAATATTTTTTACTATTTTCTGGCAGGTTTATCAGGAACGGTAATTATTTATATAATCGGTATAACTCAATTATCTTTGGTTACAGGTATAGGAGTAAAGAAAGCGATAACAGTAGGTATGCTGCCTTTTTTGCCCGGGGATATTTTAAAAATAATCGCCGCCTCCTTCATTGCCAGTAAATTAAAATTAGTAATTAAATAAAATAACTATACCAATTAAAACAAAATGAAAAGTTAGTGTAAACTTTAGCGGGGTGCTTAGACGAAAAATTTATGCTTGAGTCTTTTCTCTAATTATCCTTAATTTATTTTCTTTTTCTTTCTTAACGCGATACTTAATACACGATACTCAACACGAATAAATTAGTAGCCCCGAATAGATGGTTATGATATAATTTAACATTATATAATAGTAACCGTATGTCTTATGTTTTTCGGGGCGTAGCGCAGCTTGGTAAGCGCGCTTGGTTCGGGACCAAGAGGTCGGAGGTTCAAATCCTCTCGCCCCGACCATCTAAAAAATGCTTTGTAACGCACGAAAAAATCCAAAAAATAGTAATTTAATACCTCAAAATTAGGAGTATTTTGACCCCTTAAAATTCCCCAACCCTTATAATTAACCCCTTTTAAATTTTAAAAGCTCCCTCATTTTAATTCTTCCACACCAAGTGAGGGGGAAATATAGCAGAATATTTTCTATCCCACCTAAAGCTTTGAACTAGGAAAGGCATCTCAATTAAAGAGGGAAGTAATAAAAAATAAAAAATTTAAAAAGATAATGCAGGAAAAAGAAATAGATTTAGCGAATAAAATAATACTAATAAAGAAAGAGCCTATTAAAGTGATGAATTTATTAAAAGTGGATGAGTACAAATATAAGAAAAGGATATATAAAAGAGATGACTATTAGGGAAATTGAAGCAAAATCTATATTACGCAAATATAAGAAGATAGATTCCTGGTTTATCTCCCGTTATGGAATGAATTTGTACAGAGGTTGTACTCATAATTGTATCTATTGTGACGGGAGAGCAGAAGGCTACTATGTAGATGGAGAATTCGGGGAAGATGTAACTATTAAAGTGAATGCCGTAGAGATTTTACGACGAGAATTAGACCCCAAAAGAAAACGTGCTCCTTTCAAAAGAAGTTTTATTATGATAGGCGGCGGTGTCGGTGATAGCTATCAACCAATTGAAGAGAAGTATCAATTAAGCCGAAGAGCTCTTGAACTTGTGGACGAATACAATTTTCCGGTTCACGTTCTGACCAAATCAACACTTATTAAGAAAGATATCGATATTTTAAAAAAATTAACAAAAAAAGTAGAACGATTGTAAGTTTTAGTTTCTCCTCAGTAGATGATAAAATAAGTGCTATCTTTGAGCCCGGCGTCCCGCCTCCCAGTGAAAGATTGAAAACCCTCACCTTTTTTAAAAATGAAGGAATTGCTTGTGGTATGTTTTTACTCCCGGTTATTCCTTTTATAACTGACACACCAGAATTAATGGAAGAGACTATAAGAAAGGCGAGTGAAGTAAGATTGGATTTTATCATCTTTGGGGGAATGACTTTAAAAGAAGGGAAGCAGAAAGATTATTTTTTTAATACACTCAGAAATAAATGTCCAAAACTTATTAGGGAATATGAAAATATATACCAAAAAAACAAATGGGG